>CAZQOH010000327.1:0-3271 GCA_964594355.1 uncultured Desulfobacterales bacterium | reverse complement strand
GTTTTCTGATATCAATAATCAATATTCATCTTTAACCTAACCACATGTTATTACTTTTACCTTGACATAAATCATGTAAATTAAGTATTCAGTATACAAAATCTGTCCTAAAATATTTTTACGATACCAATGAATTAAGGTGCCATCAATGAACCCGACAAAAAAAATATATCCTTCTTCATTTAATCCCTTGCTTACCAAACCATCCCGCACCCTTCCAAATGAAATCGCCATCATCGGAGCAGGAACAATCGGACCGGATATCGGATATTATCTAAAAAGTGCGCTACCGTCTGTTAAACTTTACTTGGTCGATATTTTGGAAGAACCGTTGAATAATGCTGAAAAACGGATCTCAGCTTATGCAAAAAAGGCGATAGATAAAAAGAAAATGTCAGCGGAGAAAGCTAAATCCGTTGTCAACAACATTGCTTATACAACAGACTATAGTCTGATAAAGGATTGTGATTTGATTATCGAGGCCGCGACTGAAAGCATTCCTTTAAAACAGAAAATATTCGATACAATAGAAAAGATCGTAAAGGAAGATGCCATCATCACTTCAAACACAAGCTCGATACCAGCGGATCGGCTCTTCCTGAAAATGAAGAAACCCGAAAGAACCACTGTAACGCATTTTTTTGCTCCTGCATGGCGAAGTCTTCCTGTGGAAGTAATTAACTGGGAAGGTGGAAGCCATGAAACTATCAACTACCTGTTCTGGTTTTTTGCAAAAACAGGCAAGACGCCTATTATTACAGACAATGCCATTTGCTTTGTATTAGACCGGATTTTTGACAACTGGTGTAATGAAGCCGCCTATTTGCTGGATACTGCATCTGCGAGTCAGATTGACAAAGTTGCCGAAGCATTTGTATTTGTAGGCCCTTTCTTTGTTTTAAATATGGCAAACGGCAACCCGATTATCATTGAAACCAACACCCTCCAGATGGAAGAAGGCCCTCATTATAAACCGGCACCGATTTTGAGCTCCGTGGAGAAATGGCTTACCCATCGACCTGGAGCCCAAATAGAGGTTTCTAAAGATTTGGCAAACACCATATATGAACGTTTGCTGGGAATCCTCTTTTCTCAGTCATTTGACATCATAGATCGGGGTATAGGGACAAAGGAAGATCTGAACTTTGGCTGTCAGGTTGCGTTAGGATTCAGGAAAGGGCCCTTTGATATTATGAAAGGACTTGGTGATGCAGAGATCGAACGCATCATGCAAAAATTTGCTAAAGAAAGACCCGGCTTTCCACAAGCAAATAATCCTTTTGAAATCTATCAGAATTTTAAACGTCATCTCTTAATAGACGAAATAGATGGGGTTAAGGTTATCACTATCCGGCGCCCTCAAGCGATGAATGCGCTCAATGATGAAATCACGGATGAAATACTGGCAGTTTTTAAAGAAAATATAGACAACCCGTCAATTAAAGGATTTATTATAACCGGATATGGAAATACTGCCTTCTCAGCAGGAGCTGATATTGGCAAGTTCCCCGAGATGCTTGGAGATAAGGAAGCATCTATTCAATATGCAAAAGATTGCGCTAAGGTACAACTTTTTATGGATCAGATGGATAAACCCGTCGTGGCGGCAATCAATGGTCTTGCCCTTGGGGGGGGATTAGAAATTGCTATCCGGTGTCACGGTATCGTGTCAACAAAGAACGCCTCCCTTCAGTTCCCGGAGATCACCCTCGGCATATCACCCGGAATCGGCGGATGTATTGTTCCGTATCGAAAATGGCCTAAAGGCGCAGAAACTTTTAACGAAATGATCTGTCTTGGCAAGCCGATAACCGCCGGCGAGGCTTTTGACATCGGAATGGTTGCGAAAATAACCGATGATTATCCTGAAATGATTCAAGCTGCAGTGGAGGAAGTTTACAAGCTTCATGGAAATATAGACCGGATTCCCGAAGCGCCGGTTGATATCCCTGAGATAAAAATACCTGAGCAGCCCATGACCGGTAAACTGATGTTAAGTAAAGAAACAGTATCCATCATCGTAAAAACAATCAAAAATGGGGCGGCATCGGATAGCTTCTCTGATGCCCTTGAGATCGGTTATCAAGGATTTGGTGAGACTGCTTGTATTGGCGCCGCAAAAGAAGGAATTTCGGCCTTTTTGGAAAAAAGAAAACCGGTATTTATTTAGACAGGATTAACAGGATGAACATGATATTTGTTATTTCCGTTTTATCCAGGTTAGGAGTTCATCAAAGGTAGAAAGTATTTATTTATCCCTAAAGAGAAGTGATTTATGAAGATTCTAGTAAGTGACGCACTTTCAGAGGTTGGTGTCAAGATATTTCAGGAAACACCCGGTATCGAAGTAGATGTTATAACCGGTCTTTCTCCGGAAGAACTAAAAGAGATTATCGGTAAGTATAACGCTCTTGTGATCCGAAGCGCCACAAAGGTCACGAAAGATATTATCATGGCGGCTTCAAATCTAAAGGTCATAGGACGCGCGGGAATTGGCCTTGACAATGTAGACATCCCCGTAGCAAATCGACAGGGAATCGTGGTTATGAATACCCCATACGGGAACACCGTCACCACGGCCGAACACACTATCGCCATGATAATGGCCCTCTCCAGGAATATCCCTCAGGCCACAACTTCACTCAAGGATGGAAAATGGGAAAAGAAAAAATTTAGGGGGCGTGAACTTTTCAATAAGACTTTAGGTCTGATCGGTGTGGGCAATATTGGCAGAATTGTGGCAGACAGAGCCAAAGGGTTGAAGATGAAGGTGATTATTTATGATCCCTATATTAAACCTGAGACTATTGAAGAACTGGATGTTGAATCCGTTTCTTTAGACGAGTTGTTAAAACGTTCTGATTATGTTACGATCCATACGCCAAAAACAGACGAAACAACAAACTTAATCAACAAAGAAACGCTTGCAAAAATGAAAAAGGGCGCCATGCTGATTAATTGCGCCCGTGGTGGAATCGTCAATGAGGATGATCTTTACGAAGCTTTAAAATCAGAACACTTGTGGGGTGCCGCAATAGACGTATTTTCCACGGAACCACCCGGAAAAAATAAACTATTGGAACTTAACAATTTCATTTGCACACCACATCTCGGTGCGTCCACAAACGAAGCACAGGTTAACGTAGCAAGAGATGTCGCTGAACAGATTGTTGCCTATCTTCTTGAGGGAACCGTGAAGAATGCTGTTAATATCAATAGAGACCTTTGAAAAATGCTCAATTTTGTTCAAGTTCAAGGCAGGCGAAAATTT
>CAZQOH010000326.1:0-3271 GCA_964594355.1 uncultured Desulfobacterales bacterium | reverse complement strand
TCTAAGCTTCCGAGCGAATTCATTTGGGGATATTTGATTAAGCGTTCTCGGCGAAACGGAGCGTAAAAATTGAAGCTGTTTGAGTCCCGAGCATAGCGAGGTCGAGTTCTTTAATTTTAGCGCAGCGAGCCATAGAACGCTTCAAATAGACCCACGATGAGTTCGGAAGCTTAGACGCGAATCAATCGGAACATATTTTTGAAAACCGCTATAATTTTCAGGATGAGGGATTTTTTTATCTTAAAACAAAAAGGGGCGTTTTTCAAAGGTCTAAAAAGGAAAGAGGTTCATGAATAGCAAAATTCTGAAAGTCAGAAATATAGGAATCAGCGCACATATTGATGCTGGAAAGACTACGCTTACGGAAAGGATTCTCTATTACACCAAGCGTATACATGCTATTCATGATGTTAAGGGAAAAGACGGTGTCGGAGCAACCATGGATTTTATGGAACTTGAAAAAGAGCGCGGCATCACTATTGCTTCTGCTGCTACATACTGTAAATGGCGAAACCATGAAATCAATATCATAGACACCCCCGGCCATGTCGATTTCACAATTGAAGTTGAACGATCATTACGTGTACTTGATGGAGCCATACTTGTACTTTGTTCCGTAGGAGGTGTTCAGTCTCAAACAATTACCGTCGGCCACCAGATGGCCAGATACAAAGTGCCATGCATAGCTTTTATAAATAAGTGCGACAGAATCGGTGCCGATCCCTTTCGAGTAATCAAACAGCTTAAAAATAAACTTGGTCACAATGCCGTGGCCATGCAAATCCCAATCGGATTAGAAGGAAACTTTTCGGGAATTGTCGACCTTGTCGCCATGAAAGCCGTATATTTTGAAGGTGATATGGGAGAAGACGTGCGTATTGAAAATATACCGGAAAACCTCTTGCCGGAGGCAATACAAAGACGTGAAGAGCTTATTGATACCGCTTCGATCTTTTCAGATGAACTTATGGAAGCAGCCCTTGAAGATAAAATCACCGAAGACCTGCTCATTTCCGCAGTGCGCAAAGCAACCCTCTTACGCAAAATGACACCTGTATTTATTGGATCGGCTTATAAAAACAAAGGGATTCAACCACTCCTCAACGCTGTAACAAAATTACTTCCTTGTCCATCTGAGATTGAAAACCAGGCCTTTGACGTAGATGATGACGAGTCATCTGTCATCCTTTCGAATGATTTAAAAAAACCACTTGTTGCCCTTGCCTTCAAGCTGGAAGATGGACAGTACGGCCAGCTTACATTCATACGTGTATATCAGGGAACCCTTGCTAAAGGCTCTTCAATTCTAAATGTCCGAACCGGGAAAAAAGTCAAGGTCGGTAGGGTTACCCGTTTACACGCAGACCAGATGGAAGATATTGATATAATTCCTGCCGGATATATTGGAGCCCTTTTCGGTATAGAATGCGCTTCAGGTGATACTTTTGTGTCTCCGGGTATAAATTTGACCATGACATCCATGTATGTGCCCAATCCGGTTATATCCCTGGCAATTGCCCCAAAGGATAACAAAAGCGAAGTAAATATGGCCAAGGCCCTTAACCGCTTTACCAAGGAAGATCCCACCTTCAAAACTTCTACTAACCAAGAGATGGGAGAAACGATTATTTCCGGCATGGGAGAACTGCACCTTGAAGTCTATGTTGAACGAATGCGCCGAGAGTACAACGTTGAATTAGTAACGGGAATGCCCCGTGTAGCTTACAGAGAAACTATTAGCCGGAGGGCCGAATTCAATTATACACACAAGAAACAAACCGGTGGAGCCGGCCAATTCGGCCGGGTAGCAGGCTTCATGGAACCAATCACTGAAGAAGATTTCGTATTTGAAAGCAAAGTGGTTGGAGGTGCAATTCCTACTCAGTTTATTCCTTCATGTGAAAAGAGTTTTAAAAAATGCCTTGAAAAAGGACCCCTAATGGAATTTCATGTTGTCGGTATCAAGGCAGTAATAAATGATGGGTCGTCACATTCTGTTGATTCTTCAGATATGGCATTTAAGGCAGCTGCAAGAGGAGCCTTTCTCGAAGGATACGCCAAAGCCAATCCTGTTATTCATGAA
Organism: uncultured Desulfobacterales bacterium; assembly: GCA_964594355.1. GTDB lineage: Bacteria > Desulfobacterota > Desulfobacteria > Desulfobacterales > JAUVVS01 > JAUVVS01. Next base: position 1,188 of record CAZQOH010000326.1, on the reverse strand, counting down.
CCGATTATGAAGGTCGTCGTCGAAACGCCAACCGAGTTTCAAGGTGTTGTTATGGGCTCTTTGAATAAGCGCCGGGGAATGATAGCTAGTGCTCAGGACGAGGGCCGGTTGTGTGTTATTGAAGCCAGAGTTCCTCTTGCGGATATGTTCGGTTATTCAACTATTTTAAGATCATTAACCCAGGGCAAGGCTCAGTTTACAATGGAGTTTGCTGCCTATAAACAAGTACCGCAATCGATCGCAGAGGAACTGGTTAAAAAGGCAGCAGAGGAAAAAAAGAGCGTTGCATAATGTTATTACAGATAACGTTAAAAAAATAACAACTTAACGAAGTCTGTATTAGTATTAATAAAGGAATTTAATATGCTGAAAAAAGATCTTATTCTCCGTAATTCATTTAGACTAATAGGACAAAAAACTGAAGATATACCTCCTGAAGGAGGGTTTGGCGCGGTCTTGGCACGCGCTGGTGTAGGTAAAACTGCTTTCCTTGTCCAGCTCGCCTTAAACAGCCAGTTAAGTAATAAAAATGTTCTTCACATCAGCCTGAATGACACGGCACAAAAAGTTTCTCTGTGGTATGAAGAGGTTTTCCGCAATATTGCAGCTCAATATAATATTAACGAGACTAATCACCTGTGGGAGGCCGTACAAAAGCACAGATTCATAATGACCTTCAAAGTCGATGGTTTCAGTGTACCCAAACTTGAAGAAAGACTGACAGAACTTACGGAACAGAATATATTCTCCCCTCATATGGTTATTATCGATGGACTCCCTTTTGATAATTCGGTACACACGCCTTTGACCGGTTTGAAAATCCTCGCGAAAAATCACGGATTGCATATCTGGTTTGCAGTTCGCACCCACCGCCATGAAGAAACCGGTACAGGGGGTATTCCGGCTCAACTAGAAAACGTTGATGATTTATTTGAAGTTGTTATCCTTCTTCAACCCAAAGAAGGAGAGATTCATCTAAAAGTCTTAAAGGGAAAGTCTTCGTCATCCGGCTATTCTGAATTACTCTTGGATCCTTCCAGTATGTTGATAAAAGATAAAGGGTAACTATCGAATTTCTACCGAATGACCAACTACCAGCCTGGTACAGAATAAAAAAACTCAAAATAGGACCGTTTTATAGTGTTTGTCAAAATAACGTTCCGTTTCAAAGAATGTATGCAGCGTCTG
>CAZQOH010000325.1:0-3289 GCA_964594355.1 uncultured Desulfobacterales bacterium | reverse complement strand
TTTCGGTTGTCGTTTGTCCTGTAGGTGGGTCAATTTTAGATTAGCGAAACTATAAATATGTTCCGATTGACCAGCGTCTGAACTTCCGAGCTCATCGTGGGTACAATTTGAAGCGTTCTACGGCTTGCTGCGCTAAAATTAAAGAACTCGACCTCGCTACGCTCGGGACTCAAACAGCTTCAATTTTTACGCTCCGCTTCGCCAAGAACGCTTAATCAAATGTCCCCAAATTGATTAGCTCGGAAGCTCAGACGCTGCATACATTCTTTGAAACGGAACGTTATTTTGACAAACACTATAGTGATGCATAATCCATTTCTTTAATACAGACATCGTCAAATAGTTGAGTGGTTAAGTGGTTGAGTAGGAAAAGAATTATAATTAAATCAATATGTTAATATTTGCAAACAGTTGGCTGTCCAATTATTTTGTAAAACGTCTATTATTTTTATCATTACAACTACTTAACTACTAAACTACTCGACGAATTAACGAGGTCTTAAATAAGGGAGAAATTTATGGACATTCATGAAAGTATTTTAGAATGCATTGGCAATACACCAATGATCCGCCTTAATCGAATCACAAAAGACGTATCCGCGAATATAATTGTCAAATGTGAGTTTCTCAATCCAAGCGGGAGTATGAAAGACCGGATCGCTTTAAAAATGATCGAGGGGGCTGAAAAAGAAGGGAAATTGAAAGAAGGCGGTGTTGTTACAGAGTCAAGCACCGGCAACACGGCGACCGCATTATCTTTTGTAAGTGCGGCCAAAGGTTACAAATCAGTTATGCACATGCCGAAAGGATGGATACCGGAAGATAAGCGAAAAATGATTACATCCTATGGCGCAGAAGTGGTGGAAGTTGATCCTGGCAAAGAGATTCATGAAGAGTTGGAAGGAAAAAGTGTTCATGGAGGCGTCGTGGAGATCATCCCCCGGATTAAAGCTCTTGAATTGGAAGAAAATAATGAGAATGTCTGGTGGGCGCGACAGGCCATGAACCCGGATAATATTTTAGCCCATAAGGAAACAACCGGAAAAGAAATAATTGAGCAAACCGATGGAAAGGTTGACGCCTTTGTCGGTGCTGTCGGAACAGGAGGAACGTTGATGGGAGTTAGTGAGGCATTACTGGAAGTCAATCCCAACGTGAAAATTTATGCTGTTGAACCCGCCAGTTCGTCGCTGTTTCAAATGGCTCCGGAGATAAAATTCTATATGGAAAAATACGGCGTTCCCGGGGTAGCCGGCTTGATTATCAACAAGATTGAGGAAAAAGGATTTGTAGAAAAAGCATTCCTGGTGAAAGATGAAGATGCCATCTCCATGGCCCACCGATTGTGTGAGGAAGAGGGGCTGTTTTGCGGTATGTCAGCCGGTGCAAATGTTCATGTGTGTATGGAGGTTGCAAAGGAACTCGGTCCGGGGAAAAATATCGTTACGATTTTAGCTGACAATAGATATCGTTATCTTTTCTCCGAGCATTTTACGACATGATTTAGTGAGTGTCCATTTGGAAATAGTAGATTTTGGCTCAGGGCAAGGCCTGAGCGTTTTTGCAACCGCAGGCATAGTGGAGCTATTCCGAGGATTGCAAAAAAGCGAAAACGCTGCCCTGGGCCAAAAGATGCTGTTTCCAGATCGACACAAAAGATAAGGAGGTGCCATGCTGCTCAATAGGGATCGAGCCTACGATATAATGGAAAAATACGACATTGAAGCTATCATAGCCACGATGCCGGAAAATGTGACGTATTTAACCGATTATTGGAGTCTAACCCACCGTCTTATAAAGGCGACTCAAAATTTTGCTGTAATTACTCGAAAGCAGGATTTAGCTCCTTTTATCATTACCTCCGTTGGCGATATGGACCTTGCGGCCGACCAAGAAGATTGTTGGACAGACAATTTCTTGACCTATGGGACATTTTATGTGGAGCGTCCGCCGGAGGTAACTCTCAGTAACACAGAAGAGCACTTTCAAAGGCTCCTGACTTCATCAAAACCCAAAAAGGATGCGTTGACAGCATTGACAGAATGTTTGGCAGATAATGGCGTGACTAAAGGTAGGATCGCCATTGACGAAGGTAATATTGCTCCATCTGCATACAGTACGATCAAAGAGAAGTTGCCAAAAGTTGAATTTATTCAAGGATATCAAATCCTGAGAGAAATACGTCTCATTAAAACGCATAATGAGGTGAGTAGATTAGAGCGTTCTGCCGAAATCGTAGAATCAGGAATCAACAATGCATTAAAGGTCATTCGTGAAGGAACTACCGAATTTGATATATGGCAGACGCTTTTTAAAAAGGTCATAGAAGATGGTGCTTTACCGTCCTGGCCGTGTGTCGGTGTTGGCGTACGAGGTGTCCTCTCTAATGTAATCTCCGCTTCACATCCAGTAAGAAATGGAGATCTCATCCGCTTTGATGTAGGTTGCGTTTATAAATATTACAATTCGGATTGTGCGCGTACAGTTGTTCTGGGAAAATCGAATAAAAAACAGCGAATCTATCATCATGCCATTCAAACCGGACTAGAAAGGGCATTAGGGGTTGTTCGCCCCGGTGTACGCGCTTCAGAAATATTCAAGGAGGCTGTCGAAGGTGTGCGAGAAGCGGGCATTCCACACTATCGCAGGCATCATGTTGGCCATGGAATCGGTATTGAGCCTTATGAACCACCATTCTTAGCCGAAACATCCGAGGACATTCTAGAGGAGGGAATGGTTGTGAATGTGGAAACGCCTTATTATGAAATGGGATTGGGGGGAGTTCAGCTGGAAGACACCATCATGATTACAACTGATGGCTATCGACCGTTAACTAAATCACCCCGTGATTTGTTGGTTTTATAAAAAAGAAATAAAAAATCAAAACATGATTGGGGGCCTTAATGAGTGAAGAAAAAATAATTGAAGATTTAAAGGAAGCAATTATAGGGTTGAATGAAGGAAAGGCGGTAGAAGCTACCAAAAATCTAATTGCTCAGGGTATAGACCCCTTAGTAGGCGTAGAAAAAGGGCTATCTTCCGGTATGGCTATCATAGGAGATAAATTCAACCAGGGTGAATGCTTCTTACCGGAGTTGATACGCGCCGGCAACGCTTTCAACGCAGCGTTAAAGGTGTTGGAGCCAGAGATTATGAAGCGCGGGAAAAAGCAGAGCCAGACAGGGGTTGTCGTTTTGGGAACCGTTATAGGAGATGTTCACAAAATTGGTAAAGAAATATGTAAGTTCTCAATAAGTTCGGGTAAATGTAAAATAAATCTAGACTTTCA
>CAZQOH010000324.1:0-3305 GCA_964594355.1 uncultured Desulfobacterales bacterium | reverse complement strand
GTTTCTATTCGGACGATCATTTTTTACCTTATCTTATGCATAACGTTTTGGGTAACAGGCGCGACGCTAGGAGCGCCCTAGTTAACCCAATTGTTATGAGGCGTATTTCTCCATTATTATGTTTCCACGATTATAGGAAGGGTGTTGCCCTTCAAATATCGTTTTGAATCCGAAACTTTTATATAACCGTATGGCTGCTTCCAGCTTTGTGTTACTTACCAGAAACAGTCTTTTTGCTCCTATTCTCCTGGCACACGACAAAATCTCTTCCATCAACAATTTACCAATCCCTTTACCTTGCTCAGATTCGATAACCGCCATTCTTGCCAGTTCATAGTTTTCATCATCGCTTTTGAATAAAGCACAACTCCCGATTACACGATCATTATCAGTTACTGTTAAAACGTAACCGCCATCACGTATAATCTTGGCGGGATCTTTAGCCAGATTCCGATCATTTTCTTCCAGCTCAAAATATTTTTCTATCCAGGCATTGTTCAGCGCAACAAAATCCCTTAGGTGAGATTCCTCATTCCAGAAAATCTTCATGTTGTTCTAACCTTATAACGTGGCCATCACCGGCGGGAAATTAGTGCAATGGAATTCCCGTCCGTGTGAATGGCGTTGTTCTGTGTTCTTTGCTTTCTATGGCTTCTTGGCGACAACTGCAAATTCATCATTTTTTGAATCGAAAGGTGCGCCTGCAACATCTGAATAAAAATTCTCAATCTTAAATCCGCACGTCACAAATTCATCCTCCAGAGTTTCAGGACTGAAATATTGAAGCCAGTTATAGACGGTTCGTGTGCGATCGGCTTCGATAAGTGTATATTTGTCAAGCACGACCTTTTCTCCTTCGTACTTGAACGTATTCAGAAATTCATAGTACTTATTTGGAGACCAAAAGCCATTTTGGAGGTTGGCTTCATACATTGCTGCTTCTTCTCTTTGTTCAAAGGCATTCAGCGAATACACATCAAGGAGAACGGAACCACCAGGCTCCAGAAACGTGCGAAACTTGGTCAACATCTTTTTACTCTGGGCAGGACTGAGGGCACAGAAGTCGCACATAATCATCAAAATGAGATCGAAGCGGTCATCTGTTTCAAACTCAAGGTAATTTTGATTTACGTAATGGATGTTCAGCCGCTCCCTTTCCGCGACTTTCTGGGCGTATGCAATTGACCTCTCCGAGAAATCTATTCCAGTAACACTTGCATGTCTTTCAGCTAGTCTTGTTGCATATAGCCCCGGACCGCAGCCGAAATCAGCGATCTTTGTCCCCTCACTGACGCCAAAGTGGGAAATGATCCATTCCACTGATCGGTTGATGAAGTCGGCGTTTCGCGAAGAAACGTCAATTTCCTCATTAAGGTGAAATGAGAGCATCTGCTTTGATGTATGCTCATCCGTCCATAGGTCACTTGCAGTGTAAAACTCGAATGGTTCAGGGCGTGTATTGATTTTTTCTAGTTCTTGAAACATTTAATATTTCCGATTTTCTTTGTTACACAGAATGCCCGGGCTGACAGGTGCACGGGCATCTTTTCCGCGCATGTCATTTGGGGTCGGGCCACGGTAACAAACTATAATACCAGCAAAAAAGGCCTAAAACAGACCTTGAAAATATCTTAAACGACGCTTTATGGCCCCCAAAATGACCTTTCAATTAAATTTACTTTGAAAAGTTATAATCGCATAGACGTCCCCAATTTCCCAAAATAGGTAAATTGTATGACCGTCCCGCCTCCAGGAGTATAATAATAAAACTCTCTCTCAGAAGATATGTCTATCAGCGTTGGTAGTTCCGAAACATGGCCTCTATGGAGCTGATATTTTCAATACGGATTAGAGCATCAAAATAATCTTTACCCTTCAATTTTTCTAAGTGAATTAGGTGGATTCCAACTTCCTTCACAGAACCGGAAAGGGTCTTGCCCGAAACAGTGGTCACAGACACCTGCTTGCCGACGAGCGATTTTAAATTGTCTGCCAGAGAGCCGTTAACATTGTAGCTCATTCCCTCAATGGCTACGACTTTCGGCTTCGCAACCACCTCCTGTGGAAGTGTGAAAAGTACGGTTGAAAACAGTACAGCTATCGCTATTCCTAATAAACTTAGTGTTTTTGCTTTCTTCCTCATAATCCTCCTCCTTTTGTCTTCTTCACTCGTTTTTTTCTGAAACTCGGGGCTTCTTCAATCGACTAATACTGCTAACGGGGAATTCCAATAAAACAGGCCTAAAACAGACCTTGAAAACGTCTTAAACGACTCTTTTTGGCTCCCAAAATGCACTTCTAAGGCCTTATGCCGCACTTTTTATTCGTTTTATATATTATATCAAGATGTTACTGCGGCCCGACCCACATTCCCAAGCGAGTTATGTAGCAATATTATTTTTTTACTGCCACATAACCGCCAAAGAGATAGGCTTTAAAAAACTTATGAATTTTAATAAAACCCACTTCTTCCAATAGTGATTCGATACGCTTTTGAGGTATAAAATGAACCTCTTTCTCCCGTCTTACAAATTCTTCTCTAACCCTATCGTTTTGACCTCTTTTAAATATCTGCTGGTTTTTCCATGCAGCATTGAGAGTATTAAATTCATCTGAACCAATCTCTCCTTCAAGGTCAACAAGAACTATAAGAGCGCCGGGTTTTAATTTGTCGGCAATGCCTTTTAAGAGATTCAATTTTGTGCCGTCATCTGGGAGAAAGTGCATAACAAGAATAGATGTGGCGGCGTCAAAGTCTTTTTCTGCTACATCATTAATTAGGCCCCGGACAAGGGATATTCTGTTCTCCAGAGAAGCGGCTGCCACTTTTTTTCTGGCTATTGAAAGCATCGGCTCTGCCGGATCAAAACCGGTAAAAGACCAGTGGGGATTATTCTGTGAACAGTCAATCATCTCTTTTCCTGTTCCGGCACCTGCCACTAATATCCTTGCCTTTTTGTCCAATTTATCCATTAGGAGGTGTTGAGTTAACTCATAAATAGAATGATAAGCAGGAATTATTTTATGTGAAATGTCATCGTATTCTTTGGAAAAATCACCATGAAAATCCATTTTTTTTTCTACCAAAGCATTCTCCTTCTCAATGTTTACTCGGCTATTCATTTTTTGCTTCATTTACATTCCTACTCTATTCATTTTAAGCTATTTACAGCTGTTCCTTTTCTTTTAACTATTGAACCTTGCTTTTCTGCTCCCAATTTTTTATTTGCATTTACCGATATGGTCCAGTTTGAAATCATTTTATTCTATAAGATAACGTCGGCTTCAGCGCGCGCTGTTAGGCG
>CAZQOH010000323.1:0-3336 GCA_964594355.1 uncultured Desulfobacterales bacterium | reverse complement strand
TAATGCCCTATGCAACTTGTAATAAACAGCCCCGGTACTTTTATCACTCAGAAAGACCAATGTTTTCGTCTTAAACAAAAAGAAAAGGTATTTGATATTTCACCCCTCAAGGTAGAATCTATCGTCATTTCAAATCAGGCCATGATTTCCACCCAAGCAATTGTGTTGGCGCTGGAAAACAATATCGATATAATTTTTCTGGATTCTTTCGGGGACCCAATGGGTCGTATCTGGTTTTCCAAGATGGGAAGCACGGCTTTGATCCGCCGTAAACAGTTGGAGGTCGTTGAAAAACCGTTCGGATTAGAGCTCGTAACGGATATGATCAAACAAAAAATGGAAAACCAGATCCGTTTTTTGAAAAGACTCATGCATGCAAGGCCGGGAAAAGAATCATATTTTACAGGCGCCGTCGAGACAATTGAGCAATCTTTGTCAGATTTGAATAAAGAAGACCAAAATCTTGAGGATGTCCGAAAGCGCTTAATTGGCCTGGAAGGAATAGCCGGCAGGACCTATTTTCAATGTCTATCAAAAATTCTTCCTGAGAAATATAGATTTGAGGGGCGATCCAGAAGACCGGCAAAAGATTCCTTTAATGCGGCCTTGAATTACTGCTACGGGATTCTCTACAGTCTGGTTGAAAAGGCTTGCATTCTTTCAGGGCTTGATCCCTACGTAGGCTTTCTGCATACGGATAATTACAATAAGAAATCACTGGTCTTTGACCTGATTGAACCCTTTCGAATTTATGGCGAGCAAACAACGGTTTACCTTTTTACCGGAAAAAGGATGAAGGATGAGTATTACGACTCAAAAAAAGGCGCGGTATCTTTGAATCAGAAAGGCAAGCCTGTTGTTGTTGAAGCAATGAACAAACATATGGATGAAACGATTCGATATCAACGCAAAAATGTAAAACGCCGATATATTCTTCAACACGAAGCCCATAGAATGGCAAACATCCTCCTTGCCGATGAAGAGGAGAAACGGCCGGATTGGCTTGAGATAAAGGAGTTCTAGTCCGCAGATTACCCCAGTACCATCTGCCGGAGCTACGGGGCAGGCGCAGATTACGCGGATAAAAGGACTTCTGAACCACGGATATACATATAATGAGTATTCTGGAGGGCAATCATGTCATCAGTGTTGGTATGGATAATTTATGATATTGTGGACGACAAAGCCCGAGCCAGGGTGGCAAAGGAATGTAAGAAATATGGCCTGATAAGGGTACAGAAAAGCGTTTTTTTAGGCAAAATAAAAACCAGCCGGTTTGACGAGCTGGGGGAAAAATGCCTCGACCTCATCGATGAAGATGTGGATAGTGTTTATCTGTTTCCGTTTTGCCAGGAGGATTTCAGGCGGGTAAAGGTGCTAGGACAGGGATTTGATAAAAAGCTGGTGAATGATGAGATATTGGAAAAGTTTTTCTAATCCGCAGACCCGCCCGCCTGGCGTTGCGAAGCATTGCGGACAGGTTACGCGGATTGCGCAGATAATAACAATGAAAAAATATTTGAGCCTGTTTAATAATTGAGTTTCAGCCAAGAAAAAGGCATAAAATTCTCGGAGAATATCTCCAATTTCCAAAATAAGTATTCAATATTGAGGAGGAAACATAAAAATTATTCTTGACAAATAATAAAAGTAAAGAAATAATAATATGTAGGAAATAAATATATTGTAGGAGATATGTTAAAATGTACGCCAAAATATCAAAAAAGGGTCAAGTGACAATACCCAAGGCCATCCGGGAGAAATTAAAGATCAAAAGAGATGGGGGTGTTTTATTTTTGGTTGAGAAAGACGAGGTTAAACTCAAAGGAGTCCCAGACGCAGATGCTAAACATTTGTCAGGGAGCCTCAAGAAATATGCTAAGGAGTATGTTCCTTTGAATAAAATAAGAAAAAGAATTAAAGGAAAAATTGCAGATGAAGCTGCCGGAGAAGGTCTATCTGATTGATACGAATGTTATCCTTAGATATTTATTAGAGGACCACGTAAAGTTTAGCCCAAAAGCAGAAGATTTTATGCTGGAAGTCTCTAAAGGAATAAAAAAAGCTGAGATTTTGGACATTGTTATTGTTGAATGTATCTATGTAATGGAAAAATTTTACAATGTTCCCAAAAGTGTAATTGTAGACAAATTAAGCAAAATTTTAAATTTTTCCGGTATTATTAATCCTGACCGCTCTAAGATTCTTAAAGCACTATTTCAATACGAAAAATCAAATATAGATATAGTAGATTGTATTCTTGCATCCCAGTCTTCACTTGAAAGGGTGGTTGTCTCATTTGATAAAGACTTCGAAAAATTGGAAGCGGTTTTTGAGACATTTTAAATGTCAAAATTTAACAAAAAAAATCTGTGGAGGCGGCTGAAGATATGATTGGAATAGAGAAAGTTGAAATGGCACAAAATATCGATAAGCAGAAGAATCTGAAAGGCAGGGTAGATAAAGGTCTAATTGAAATGTTTTTAAAAATGACACCTGAAGAACGCGTTCGATCAAATGATAATACAATACGAGCGCTTGTGGAGTTAAGAAATGCCTTCAAAAAACAAAAAACCTCAAGTTTCAGATCTAAGCGCTCTGCTTAGGGGGCTCAATGAAGCCGGTGTAGAGTTTGTTCTTGTCGGTGGGGTGGCTGCTGTGGCTCAAGGAGCTCCGGTTACCACATTTGACCTGGATATTGTTCATCGTCAGACTGACGAAAACATTGCGAAGCTAATGAAGTTCCTAAAATCAATCGATGCGTACCAACGCCGCCCCGATGACAAAGCAATAGAACCGGACGAGAGGGATTTGAAAGGGAAGGGACACGTACTATTAACAACACGTTTCGGGCCGCTGGATGTCCTGACAGTCATCGAAAAGGGCCGTGGTTTTGAGGAGCTTTTGACGGACACTGTTGAGATTGAATTTCAAGGTTTCAAAGTTTATGTCCTTAGTCTTGAAACCATTGTTGCATTGAAACGTGAGTCAAAAGATCCAAAAGACCAGTATCGTTTACAGATCCTGGAAGAAACTTTGCGCCAAATGAAAGAAAAAAACGAAGATGATTGCTTGTAGTTATGTGAGAAAAAAGCCTGCATCTTTATTTTTTGCATTTGGTTGGCAATTTTAAAATAGACTGGAAAGAAAGTGGCGGATTTTAAAGGATGTTACTGAAATCAAGGATAAATTTCAAAGTGTAATGATTTAATTTTATGATTTTCTAATAATAACAACGCTTATCTTGTTAAGAAATGGAGCTCATTTATACCAAATTGCATATGCATACATATGCAAATGTATGTATATGCCATCTCATATAAATTGATGAAGCAA
>CAZQOH010000322.1:1300-3348 GCA_964594355.1 uncultured Desulfobacterales bacterium | reverse complement strand
AAAATTTTCGTCTTCCTTGAACTTGAACAAAATTGAGCATTTTTCAAAGGTCTCAGAATGTTGCGATAGGTTATAATTTTTGGCCTTGAAATTTGTTATAAATGAAAAGGTGTGAGGCTTTCAAAGCCATTGGCGGTGACAAGAATCGTCTGCTCGAACTGAGCGGAAAGTGATCCGTCTTTGGTCACTGCCGTCCATTTATCTTCCAGAACAGTAAGGTACCTCTGTCCCAGATTGATCATAGGCTCAATAGTAAAGACCATGCCCGGAACCAGATCGATTCCTTCTCCTTTTTTTCCGAAATGGGGTACTTGGGGAGGTTCATGAAATTCAAACCCAACCCCATGACCTACAAATTCCCTTACAACCGAGCATCCTTCCCCTTCTGCATATTTTTGAATTGCCCATCCAATATCTCCTATAGTATTTTCGGGTCGCACCATGGACAGACCTCTTCTAAGACTCTCACGGGCTACCCTAACTATTTTTTTGGCCTCCGAACCAGGTGTTCCAACAAAAAAGGTTTTGCTTGCATCTGCATAATATCCGTTCAAAATGGGTGTTACATCTATATTCACAATATCACCCTCTTTTAGGACACGTTTCCCGGGTATGCCGTGACAGATAACTTCATTTACGGATACACAGACGCTTTTTGGGTAACTTTTATAATTCAAAGTGGCTGGGATGGCATTATTTTGAATGGTGAATTCGTGGACCAGCGTATTAATATCATCGGTTGTAATTCCAGGCCTAATCTCAGCCTCAACCAAGTTAAGTGTATCTATCACCAAACGACCGGTCCTTTTTATACCTTCAATATCTTTCTTTTTTTTGAACCGAATCTTGTATTTTTGTGTATACAACTTCTTTAAGTTTATGGGCTCTACCCCCCCTGTATCGAGACAGCATTTTTTGAACTTAAGTCCGCTCCCACATGGGCAAGGATCGTTACGACCCGCTTTAAAAGTCTTGTCTTTCATCATAATAAAATCCCTTTATGAGATAAAAGAAGTTTAGAAGAATGAAACTTGTGTGTCAAGCTGTAAAAGTATTTCTGTTATAACTCCCAATTGGTTTTTTACTCAATTGGGGTATGAAAATCTTTGTCTTAATATTCCTTGAATGATTATTTAAATACGTGTATAGTTCAGCGGCGTTAGATATTTGAATTTCGAATTTAATTTATAGGTATCCCAAGGAGGTTTACAATAAATGAAAAAACAATTAAAACTGGGAATTCCAAAAGGAAGCCTGCAAAGCGCGACCATTTCCCTGTTTAAGCGTTCCGGGTGGAAAATTAATATCAATGGAAGAAGCTACTTCCCTGAAATAGATGATGACTCCATTGAGTGTGCTATATGCAGGGCCCAGGAAATGTCACGCTATGTGGAAAACGGCACACTTGACGCTGGTCTGACCGGTAGAGACTGGATAGCGGAAAACAGCTCTGATGTTAAGGTCGTTGCCGATCTTATCTACTCTAAGATAAGTTCACGACCTGCACGTTGGGTAGTTGCCGTCCCCTTCGACTCACCGGTCAAAAAACTTGAAGATCTTAAAGGAAAAAAGATTGCAACGGAACTTGTCCAATTTACAAAGAATTACTTTTCAGAGCGAAACATCGAAGTAATGATTGAATTTTCCTGGGGAGCAACCGAAGCAAAAGTGGTCTCCGGACTTACGGATGCTATTGTGGAAGTTACGGAAACCGGAAGCACCATACGGGCTCATGGTCTTCGGATTATTCATGAATTGATGAAGACAAATACTCAATTAATTGTAAACCACAATGCCTGGAACGATTCTGAAAAAAGGGAGAAGATCGAACAGATCGCGCTTTTGCTTAAGGGTGCGCTTTTGGCCGAAAAACTGGTTGGTCTTAAAATGAATGTTTCTGAAATACATCTTGAAAAGGTTGTATCTTTGCTTCCGAGTCTTAATGCTCCCACGGTTTCCCCTCTTTATAATTCAAAATGGTTCGCGGTAGAAACCGTGGTAAATACAGATACCGTTAGGGATCTTATCCCACAGCTTCTTAAAAATGG
>CAZQOH010000322.1:0-1200 GCA_964594355.1 uncultured Desulfobacterales bacterium | reverse complement strand
AGAAACAATTAAACTTCCCTTTTTAGTTCCGGATTGGCCGGGTTAGGGTATTTGAGTTAGAAATTTAATAACTAATTTTATAGGAAAGGAGGAAATTATGAGTTCAATTTCTAAATTTGCAGTATGTTCAATAGCTTTTTTTTCTATCTTCTTATTGGCCTCTTCTGTTGCAGTTGCAGGCGGTACCATCACCGTGACATCTTTTGGCGGTGCTTACGCACAAAGTCAGATTTCGGCCTATCATAAGCCGTTTACGGCAAAAACCGGTGTCAAGGTTAACTCTGAAGATTACAATGGTGGCATTGCTGAAATCAGAGCGCAGGTGGAATCAGGTAATGTAACCTGGGATGTCGTTGATGTTGAGATACAGGATCTTGTAGCAGCCTGTGACGAGGGTCTTCTTGAAATTATTGATCCGGCAACCTTGCCGCCGGCCCCAGACGGAACCCCGGCAACAGAGGATTTTATTACTGATGCACTTCATGAATGCGGTGTTGGTACTATCGTATGGACAACTATCGTTGCCTATGATAAAACCAAATTCCCCGGAGAGAAACCATCAAAACTTGCCGACTTTTTTAATGTCAAAAAATTTCCGGGAATACGTGCTATTAGTAAGCGCCCTGTTGTAGCTCTTGAGTATGCGCTAATGGCGGATGGTGTTGCGCCTAAAAATGTTTATAAAGTTTTATCAACCAAAGCAGGTATCAAGCGTGCCTTCGCGAAACTCGACACGATCAAGGATTCACTTATTTTTTGGGAAGCAGGTGCACAACCTCCGCAGATGCTTGCTGATGGCGAAGCGATAATGGTAACTGCTTACAATGGCCGCATCTTCAATGCGGTGGTGAAAGAAAATAAACCTTTTGTCATTATCTGGGATCATCAAGTATACAACCTGGATTATTATGTAATTCCCAAAGGCACCAAAAACCTAAAGAATGCGTTAGAATTCTTAAAGTATGCTTCAAGTACGCAAGCTCTTGCAGATTCAACCAAATACATTTCCTACGGGCCGGTTCGAAAATCTGCCCAACCGCTGATCACGACCTATCATGGAACGAACATAAAGATGGCTCCACACATGCCTACTGCTCCTGCTAATTTCAAAAATGCTCTAAAGACCAGTAATGAATGGTGGGCTGACAACCAGGATGAGATGAACAAAAGATATAACGCCTGGATGGCAAAGTAACTATT
>CAZQOH010000321.1:0-3355 GCA_964594355.1 uncultured Desulfobacterales bacterium | reverse complement strand
CTCTGTGAGAGATAAACAAGACCCTTTTAGGGGTGGTTATTGACTACCTTTGAAGCGGCCCTGTTTTCAAACAGCTAAAATATTACAAATGACCAGACCCATTATAACGACTGACATAAGCATCGAAAAGATCCAATTCTCACGGGATTTTGGGAACTCTTGAAGACAGTAAAATTTGCCTTTGAATCCGCGACACTGCATTGCCTGGCAAACTCGTTCAGCCCTGGCCGAAGCTCGAACAAAGAGCATGCCAATAAAATATGCATAGGTTTTATAAGTATGCATGCTGGTTACGGGACGGAAACCGCGGATTCTCGTAGCCCGAATAAGCCTCAAATATTCAAATTCTATGACAAAAATGTAACGGTAGGTCATCAATAGAAGGTGAACAATCTTTTCCGGAATTCCAAGATGATTAAGTGCATGCCCCAAAGTGGCAAGGGACATCGTAGCTATTAGAGAAATAATTATCAATAGAATAGCGTTTGATTTGAGTGTAATCTGCGCAGAAAGGATTACACCCGGTCGAGTAACGGTGAGGGGTCCAAGATTAAGCAGCGGTTCTCCTTCAAAGGTCAGGGGTAATACCAGCCATAAAAAAAGGATTAAACCGTTTATGACTGCCAATCTTTTGGCAACTTTCCAAAAATTTAAACCGGCCATGCGGACCAGTAGCAGCGAAAGGAAAACTGCTGCGAGTAAAACTGAGAACTGAGATGAAAGTGCCACAACAAATGAATAGATTGTTGCGAAGATGACCTTGACTCGCGGTTCAAGCTGATGGATTCGTGAGTTTCCGACTGCAAAAGGTTCATTTATCATAGTAATGGTTAATCTTTCTTTCGTCGATAGTGAATATAGGTTGCTAAACCCACTAACCCAAAAATATAGCCGATACCACTAAAGATATCATGAAAGGTGGGACCCTGTTCCCGGGATTCAGCCAGTAGTTTCATAATAGGTTTCAGTTTTTTGTCCAAGACTTTTTCTACAGCCAGCTGGATTTCGTCTGAACATGGTTTGGATGCTGGTATTGACCGCATTATGCTTTTTGGCTTGTTTTCAGCAGTTTCCTGTTGCGCTGATTCTCTTGTTTCTATTACACTAACCGCCTCGATTTCTTCAACCGGGATGATCCATTCTCCCCGATGCCCCATGCCCGATACAAGTACAATTTTTAAAGTTGTCTTCTTGGGAATCTTAAATGAGAATTCCCCATGATTATTTGTCTTTCCACTCAGAAGCTGGTTGCCCCGCAAATCAGAAACAGTGATCATTCCTCCCTTTATCCGTTTTCCACCGCTGGATTTGGATTCGATAAAGACAGTGTCATCTTCCACCCATGCAAATACATTGACTTTGTGGGCTCTTGCAAGACCGGTCCCGAAAAAGAAGAGCATTAAAAAAACAATAAAACCAGCGATCCATCCTTTTAAAATATAATCCTTAATTAGACAATTTCTTTTCATTTTGTTTCTCCTACCCACCGCAGAGCACACAGAGTTCACAGAGATTCATGATAAAAAAAATCACATGGTAGATGATCCGGGCAGCATAGTAGGTTGAACCTTTTTTAAAAATGCCAAACAAAAAATAGTGACAATTCCTTCGATAATCATTACGGGAAGATAGGCGATTACCAGCATTGCGGAAATCGTCAGAAAATTTTCTTCGGTGAAAATTAAGGCAACCCCAACGATTAAAGCACTGATAAGAACAGAAAAGAAACCACAGGCAAAAGCCGCGGGGACCGAAATGGAAGGCTTCTTATGAATCAGCGGTCTAAATAAATAGTAGCAGATGAGGGCCGGCAATGCCATGATAATCGTATTCATTCCAAGGGTAGTGATTCCGCCGAACTGAAAGATTATGGCCTGAAGCGTTAGCGCAACCAGAATAGCCGGAAAAGCCGTCCATCCAAGTAAGAGTCCCACAATACCGTTGAGAAGCAGGTGAATGTTTGAAGGGCCAATTGGGATGTGTATCAGCGAAGCCACAAAAAAGGCTGCGGAAAGGATACCCGCTTTGGCAATGTGATCATAATCGAGTTTTTTAAGCCCTATTGCGGCGCCGGTCGTAGCGAGTACCATACCCGATATCAGAACCGGTCCTGATAACACACCTTCTGAAATATGCATAAAAGATTTTCCTGACTAAAATTCAACAGCAAGACCTGTGTTTTTAAACAGACCATATGAAATCATGACACCATATTGCATTTTCGGAAGAAAATCAACGCAATATAAATCTCGCCTCTTTTTCAAAGGTCTCATAATTGTTATAGTAACTATTTAATCATCCAGTCGTGAAACTTGACCCAAATTACGGCACCTATTTCCACATCTTTGTCTTCACCGTTTTGTTTGAGTTTAAAATCCGCCGTGTTTAATGCAGCAAAACCCCACCATCCGGCCTTTGGCGCTGCATAGATAAAAACTCCATTTTGGTCAGCCTTTATGGCCTGAGTAATCATGTAATCCGTCGGTGCTTCCGACCTGCCGTCTTCGTTGTAATATTCTATTTCAACTTCAGCATAGGGGACTGGTTTGCCGTCAAGTTTGATAATTCCCTGAAAAACATTTCCGGTATAAAGTCCAAAAGGCTTTGAAAGAGGAACGATTTCGGTTTTGAGACCGATTTCCTCATCCCATCCCATATCATCTCCAAATGATGTTACAACCGTCTTTGTGTAATGAATAATAAAGACGTTCTCGGCAGGTTCCCAGTAAGGGGTGGGCTCCATATAAAACATATAAACACCCGGTCGTTTCACCTTGTAGTCAAGCTTCCAGGCAGCATGCCCCATGATCTGTGTCTTTTTAAGTTTTTCGAGTAAATCCTGTTTAAATCCGTTGGCTACTACTCCGAACACTTTCGGCTTAGCCAGTTCCATATCAATTCCTTCAAAGGGATGCGAAAAGGAAAGCTTCAGATTTATGGTTCTACTGTCGCTCTGCATGATCATGGAGTCTGAGGGGATTATCATTCCATAATGGGCAAAGGCAGTTCCCGTTAACATGAGAAGCATTACAACCAATAGAACTAAAAGTTTTACTTTTTTCATAATTTTTATCCATCACCCCAAAAAAAAACCACGAAAATCCGTATCTTCATGATACAAATACCTTCGTGGTTTATATTGTTATATTTGATGAATTCGTAAAAAGACGAAGTCATCAAGTTTTAGGTTTTAAGTTTTAGATCGCAGTATTACAGGCTTCGGCCTGTATTTTGGAATATTATTTATACTACTAATTTAAAGTTGTCAATAAGAAATTAACCCATGAAAAAAAATATACATACAAAGATTCTTGACTTAGAAATGAAAAGTTCTTATGTGTTACGTGATATATAA
>CAZQOH010000320.1:0-3371 GCA_964594355.1 uncultured Desulfobacterales bacterium | reverse complement strand
CATGTCAGCTAATCCTTCAGGCTGGTGCAATGGGGCGCGGAGGTGAAATATTTTTACTGGATATGGGCACACCGATAAAGATTGACGATATGGCTAGAGATCTTGTTCGCCTTTCAGGATTTGAGCCTGATGTTGATATAAAGATAGAGTATATAGGCCTTAGACCAGGTGAAAAGCTTCATGAGGAGTTAATAGTTGAAGGCGAAGATGTTCTTCCAACTGCTCATAAAAAAATTATGGTATTGAAAGGAATTGAATGCAATCTGGAAGTTTTGAACGGTAAGATTGATGACTTGTCCATTTTGGCTAAGGAACATGGGGAAGAAAAAATCAAACAAAAATTACAAGAGATAGTTCCAGATTATTCGCCTGAAATACACGAAAAAAGATATAGAGGGACATGGTGAGAAAGAAAAAGAACATCTAATTGAAAGACCGCAAAAGCCGTCTCATGATTATTTCCTTGACACGGCTTTTGTTTTATTTGCTATAAACCTAAAACTTAATGAATTCGTCTTTTCACGAATTCATTAAATTGCTTAAAAAGGATATAAACATGGGCAGACTATTCGGCACTGATGGAATACGGGGTGTGGCAAATGAGTATCCGATGACTTCTGAGATGGCTGGTAATGTCGGAAGGGCAGTTGCCTTTTTATTCAAAGGAGATGAAAAAAAATCAAAGATAATTATTGGAAAGGATACCCGTATATCAGGAGATATGCTGGAATGTGCTTTAGCAGCAGGTATCTGTTCAATGGGGGTGGATGCTTACCTTGCAGGAACACTTCCGACACCTGGCGTTGCTTTTATGGCTTCATCAATAAGTGCAAAGGCGGGAATTGTTGTATCGGCATCTCATAATCCTTATTTTGATAATGGTATAAAGATATTTAACGGAGACGGATTCAAACTTTCAGACGCTAAAGAAGAAGAAATCGAACGTCTTGTTTTAACTGATAAAAATGATTCACTTTACAGTTCCATTCGTGAGAACGGAAGGGTATTTCACTTAGATGATGCCAATAGAAAATACGCTGCTTTCTTAAAGGGTAGTTTGCCAAAAGAGTATTCCTTAAAGGGAATGAAAATAATTATCGATTGCTCAAATGGAGCAACTTATAAGGTTGCACCGGAAATATTTGCAAATCTTGGTGCAGATGTTGAATCAATCTTTGTTAATCCTGACGGAAAGAATATAAATGCAAGCTGTGGATCCCAGCATCCCGAGACCCTGCAAAAAAAGGTTGTTGCTAATAAGGCGGATATCGGTTTTGCATTTGACGGAGACGGCGACAGGTTAATTGCCGTGGATGAAAAAGGGAATGTAATAACCGGCGACATGATACTTGCCATATGCGCTAAGTTTATGATGAAAAAACAGACCCTTAAGAACAACGCGGTGGTCAGCACCGTCATGAGCAATATGGGGCTTGGACTTGCTTTAAAGGATATGGGTATAAATCATATTATAACAAAAGTCGGCGATCGTTATGTTATGAAAAAAATGGTCTCTTCAGGAGCTGTTCTAGGAGGTGAAGATTCAGGGCATCTTATTTTTTTAAATCACCACACAACCGGAGACGGCATTCTAACTGCTTTAAAACTAACCGAAGCCTTGAAAGATGAATCAAAACCTTTGTCGGAGCTTGGAAAAATCATGACCGTATTTCCACAGGTGCTAATTAATGTCGAGGTTAAGAACAAGCCTGAGATTAAGACTGTCCCGGAAATACGAGATGTAATAGAAGCGGTTGAAACATGCCTTGGTGAAGAGGGCAGGGTGCTTGTCCGTTATTCAGGCACACAGCCCTTATGCAGGATAATGGTGGAAGGGCCCTTCATCGATGAAACTGAAAAGTACTGCCGGCAAATAGCAGATATTGTTGAAGAAAAACTCGGTTAATCAGAACGAATTGATATATTTTGATCTCTCGCAGAGATCACAGAGGGCACAGAGTTTTGAACTGGATTGCTGATAGGGCAATCCAGTTCAAATTTCCATCCAGCTGTCGCTGGAAATTGTAACATTTACAAAACAGCGGCAAAGCTCTACGCTACATGCGCTATGTAAGTTGCGCCTTATTCCCGGTTTCCAAATATTCTCAATAACATAAGAAACAGGTTAATAAAATCGAGATACAACGACAGGGCGCCTAAAATCGCCCCTTTTCTGATTACTCCCGCCTCAAGGCCTTCCGGCTGTGAAAGTGCCATGGTTTTGAGCTTCTGCGTATCATAGGCTGTCAAACCCACAAAAACAAAAACACCTATATAGCTTATGATTATGCTCATGCCTGAGCTTCGCACGAAAAGGTTGACAACAGATGCGATAATAATCCCGATGAGTCCCATGGCCATAAATCCGCCAAGTGAAGTCAGATCACGTTTTGTTGTCATACCATATATGCTGCATGCAACAAAAGTAGCAGCACATATGAAGAATACCGAAGTGATGGATGATTTTGTATAAATAAGAAATATTACTGAGAGGGTAGCGCCGTTCAATGCTGCATAAAGCACGAACAGGGCTGTTGCGGTTGAAGCCTGCATTTTATGAACCCTCGAGCTTATGGTAAAAACAAGTGCAAGTTCGCCTATTATAAGGCCAAAAAATATCAACTGGTTTCCATAGATCAACTTCAGCATAGATTCACTGTTTGCTACATAAAATGCAACGAAACCAGTGAGTGCAAGCCCGATGGCCATCCAGTTATAAACACTCCGGATAAACTCATTGACCATAATTTGGGCTTCTGTTCTTCTAAGTGATAGAGACTCCATTATTGCCTCCTATATTTGATGAATTCGTAAAAAGCCGAATTCATCAAGTTTTAGGTTTTAAGTGTTAGGTTTGAAGTTATGTCATTACATTTATTTTCTGAACGAAAACCCTCAATTTTTGAAATTCGAAATCCGAATTACGAAATCCGAAACAAATTCTAAATTCGAATGTTCAAATGCTCTAAACAACCGAATACCGAGGCTTTTGTTTTGAACATTGAAAAATTTGATATTCGATATTGTTTCGAATTTCGAGTTTCGATATTCGGATTTTTGCCTGAACGGGAGTTTTCTTTCAGGCAATAAATATAACACAGGAACAGTGATTTTCAAGAAGAAATAAATTATTATGTTTTAGGTTTTAGGCGTTGAGCGTTAAGTATCTGTTTTTAATATTGTTTTAATAATTAGTGTTTGAAGTTACTTAAAACTATAAACTTAAAACTACAGCCTTATATATTGCCACTTTTAAATTCCTCTGCTATGTTTAATATACCGTCATGTCTTGTTAAGTCGTCGACTCAACCACTTAACACTCAACTATTTGACAAGGTTTGAAATAAATTAAAGGAATATATTATATAATA
>CAZQOH010000319.1:0-3377 GCA_964594355.1 uncultured Desulfobacterales bacterium | reverse complement strand
TCTTTTTCCAAAAATGCTCAATCTCGCTCGCAAATGACTTTTTACGAGTTTATCATTATTAATCATAATAAATTTCAACAACTTAAACCCGGCATTATTTAAAGGTGTAATGTTATGGTTAGCGTAGTTTTAATGGCAGGATATAGCAACAAACGTGCAGTAAAAAAGTATAGCAGGATAGTTGCGGAAAATTACGGCGAGAATTTTATTGAGACGGGTTATAAGCCATTAAGGGAATTTAAAACTGTTAAGGATGGCAAGGAAGAAAACAAACCTTTGATACAGTATACACTTGAAAAGCTTTTTTCGATCGATTTTATTGATGAAATAGTCATTGTAGGCCATCAGATGCTCCTTGAACAGCGTCTGAGCAAATTTATAAATGAATTTGAAAAACCGTGCTACTTTGTGAACCAGAATTCAAGAATCCCTCCTAATATCATTAAAAGTTTCAATATTATACAAAGAAAAGTCAAATGCAATTCTATTGCAGGAAATTTAATCAAGGGATATGCAGCAAGTGCGGCCTTTCAAAATAAGAAGCATGCGCTATTTGTTGCCTCGGATTCACCCTTGACAACAAAGGAATTTATTGAACGTTTTCTAAATGTTGTTCAAAAATACCAGGAGGAAGCCGCGTTAATATTTCCAATAGTACCCATTGATGAGAATAGAGACAAACTTGGCAGATATCCACTTAGGCTCCTGAATGACACAGGGTATCAACCTTCAAAAAGAAAAGATATGTACGGTAGGCAAGGATTTAGACTATCCTCCTTGATGTTTGCAAATCCATATTTATTTAATATTAATACTGCCAACATCGCATACAATCTCCGAAAATGCCTTAATCCAAATGTTCAACTTAAATTATTCCGAATTACGCGCGGTTTAGGATATTCAAATGTATATTCAAAATATTTTTTAAAGAAAGATTTGAGTATAAAAGAAGTTGAAAACATTACTTCTGAATTTTTCAAAGGCAGGCTTAAATTAGTTCAAATGGACGGAGAAGAAGCAACATATGATTATGACGGTACTGATTTTGAATATATCATGATAACAGATATGCTGAACTCCACCCGGAAAGTATCTTCTCAAAAAAACAGGGTGAACTGATTCACTAAAGGTTTCGATTTCTTGCTATACACTCATTTACAATAATATTGACTTCCTATTAGTTATATTCTAACATAATTTGCATTGTTAATTAGTCTCCAGCCATAAATATACTTAAAACGTTTTTATTTTGTGCCAGACTGGCAGTTGGTCATTCAATGGAAATTCAGTAGAAATTAGTTGTTATAATGACAATTGAATAACAGCGAAGCGAATGACATATGGTAAATGACAAAATCCAAAAAACGCATATTGTGGCCGTTTATAGTAGAATTTATGGGCACTGAGTAGTTTCTAATTATATTTTTTAAAGGAGCTTTAATATGATTGATACCGACGATCAATTGGGAAAAGATAGTATCACCGTTCGCCTGATTACTTTGATTTTAGATATGCCATATGACCGACAGTTTGCCTTGCTGAAACAGTTAGAGGAAATTCCCATGACGACATCCGACGTAAGCGATAGAGATGATCCTAGAAAAACATATTCCAGTACCGTAAGTTTTACTGCGAAGGATCGTACTTACAAAGGTATCAGTAAAGATTTAAGTAGTGGGGGAATGTTTATCGAAACCAATGAATCTTTTTCCATGGGGGAAATAATTACAATAACTATTCCATTTTCCGATAAACAAAGGAATATCAAGGTTCCTGCCGAAATAATGAGAATAACTGATGAGGGGATCGGTGTGAAATTCCTAAAAAAAGAATAAAAATAATGCAAATGCTCTCTTTATCTTTGAAATACAACTAACTTTTTTTCTCCAAACTTCATTGGCAAAATTACTGCCAGAATACTCATCAAAAAAGCCACAAGAAAAGATCCAATCACCCAAACCCACTGAAGGTAGGTCAATTTATATCCCTTTATACCGGCCATGAAAACCGTATAGACCGGCCCTGCTTCGAGAATGGTTACAGTTCCGATATAAGCGGCGGAAAGAATCATAAAAATGAGACCGCCAAAGCTAGAAACGGACTGGGATGGATTTTCAGAGGCAAAGTCAGGATAGGCACCCCCCATACCGATTCCCATTGCAACCACGCCCGGAGTTATGAAAAAAAGTGTAATCACGGAAAGATACATCATGAAAGGAGTAACATTTAAAAGCATATTAGTTGCTATGATAAGAATTTCAGAAAGAATTAAAAGCGGAAAAAGGTAAATAAAAAACTTGATCCATAAAAAAGCTCTGATGGATATGGGACTCGAACGGACAATCCAGAAAGCATTCCCCTCAATACTGACCGATGGAAAAGCAAAACGGGCTGCTATTGCCGTGAGAACAAAAGCTGCAAGGGCCATATTCAGAAAGGAAAAAAGGTTTTGAAGATAAATGGTTTTGATAGGAGATTTATCAAAGGGAAGCACCGAAAAATTATAAAGATAGATTACAATGAGTGCACCGATTAAAAAAATTTGCGACCACTGTGTTTGATCTCTCCAGAAAGTCTTTATTTCCTTTATAATAAAAGCTCTTACCGGTCCGTCTAAAAAAGAAAAGATGATGTTAAAGCCTTTGCTTTGGGTTTTAAAAAGCCTAACCAGAGCGGCCTGAGTCTTTGAGAAACCTTTGAAATAAAGGACTTTGGCCACCCAGATATCCACAAAAATCATAAAAAAGGCTCCACTCCATGATAAAGCCAAATGAAACATTGCATTGCTATTATTTCCTATAAGTGCAGCTTTTAGGCTGTCGAAAGCCCAGGTGCTCGGAAGCAGAGGGGAGGATGGAGTGCTTAAATTTTGAAAATAGAAAAGAACCGAAGAAAAGGCTTCAGGGTTTACCAGACGTTCCGGTTTTAAAAGGCGAAAAGAGATATATAGGATTATGAGCACGGCAAGACCCAGGAAAACGAAAATGCTTCGTATGCGGCTTGCAGGCAGGAGAACCACAGCCAGCAGAACCACCAGAGCACTTAGGGCAGATGATATAATACACAGGGGAAAAAGCGTAAGGGCAATATCTATATAGAAAAAAATTCCTGTCTTATATACAATACCATAGGAAATAAAAACAGGAATGGTATAAACGATGACCATCCATGAACTGTCAAGAGTGCTTTCGATCCACCTGGCAAAATAAATTTTCTCACTTGGAACCGGCAGCCCATGAACCAGAGCAAGATCTTTACTTAGATATAATTTTGACAGGGAAGTGAGTATGGAGCTGAATATCAAGAGAGAAAAAAATATTAGTACCTGAATTTTGCACAAAAGAATAACTAAAAATAGAAAACCATCTGGGTTTCCT
>CAZQOH010000318.1:0-3402 GCA_964594355.1 uncultured Desulfobacterales bacterium | reverse complement strand
TCGGTGTCACCTATTAGCCTTACAAAAGGCTGTTGCAAATCGACTGGAGCTTTACCGCATTATTAGAAAAAAGCCACTTTACCCCTCGATTGAGTTCACGAAATAAACTGTTTTTAGAACCTATCCAGCCTGTACCCACTTCCTGTTTTTTATCATGGTGTTTTTCTATTAGGGCATTGGTTAAAAGCAAGTAATGGCCCAATATTCCCCTATAGTTCTTCTGTATCGTCATTTTACTTAATGTATGAACATTAAGTTCAGCTACGGGGAGAAATGTTTGGGTCGGTATAAAGTCGATCAAATTGAACATTTCCGGATAAAGAGAAAGAAAGTGGAAATCGTTTTGAGGGGTCAATGGTGAAAAGAGATCTTTTAATACCTGGTTTTGATAAATAGGATCAGGATAATCCTCTTTTTTAATTTCAACCATCAGATGCAATGTTTTTCCATATCGCTGAATTACCTCTGCAAGTGAAGGGATTAGCGGAAAATCCTTTTTCAATTCGGTCTTAGTAGCCCTATTGATTTCAAGGTTTGAACAAAATAATCTTCGAAGATCTTTATCATGAAATACTACCGGGTGTAAATCTTTGGTCCAGCGAATATCAAGCTCAGTACCCCAAACTCCTTGATCTCTTATTCTATCAAAGGCGGGAATAGTATTTTCAAAAACAGTTTTATTATCATACTCTCCCCTGTGTGAAACGATTTTACACTGTCTAAGTCGTTCTTTTTGGGGAATCGGTTGCGGCAGGTTAGAAAAAAAAGAATCGACAATCCAATAAAATAATTTTATTGTCCAGGAAGGCATCAGCCGGATAACTCCCGAAGGGCTTCATCAAAGATAGACAGACACTTACTCATCTCCTCTGATGTTACCGTAAGCGCGGGACAAAATCGAATGCTGTTTTCACCACAACCAAGCAACAATAAACCCTTATGGAATACCTTTTTTATGATTTCGCCACGTAGCTCCGCGGCCGGCTGTTTCGTTTCACGATCCTTCACCAGTTCTACGGCTACCATCAATCCTTTGCCCCGAACATCACCCAAACATTCATAAGATTTTTGCAGCTTCCGTAGCTCCGTCATGAGATAATCTCCCTGCGCTGAAGCGTTTGCCATGAGTTTTTCTTCAAGCAGTTCAATGGTCGCCATAGCCGCCTGACAGGAAAGCGGATTACCACCAAAAGTGGATGCATGGGAACCTGCTTCCCAGTTCATGATATCTGCCCGGGCAACCAATGCACCAAGAGGCATGCCTGAAGCAATCCCTTTAGCCAATGCTATAATATCCGGTTCTACACCGAAATGCTCAATGGCAAACATTTTCCCTGTGCGACCCATTCCCGACTGGACTTCGTCGACGACATATAGGATGCCATACTTTTTTGCAATTTTATACAGTTCCCTGTGGAATTCAGGTGGTGGAACAATATATCCACCTTCACCCTGGATAGGTTCCACAATAATGGCGGCAACTTCATCCGGAGGCACTGTTGTTCTAAACAGTGTTTCCTCAACCCATTGAACACATTGCAACCTGCATTGGGGATGACGCAGATTATACGGGCATCTGTAGCAATAAGCATAAGGGATATGTGTTATACCCGGTACCAGAGGATTGTAATGCTTTTTCTGTATGGTTTTACTGGCCGTGAGGGAGAGGGCTCCCATGGTCCTTCCATGAAACGCTCCGTAAAATGCAAGGTTCAATTCGCGCTGCGTATGCCATCGTGCCAGCTTGAAAGCAGCTTCAACCGCCTCTGCTCCTGAATTGCCGAAGTATACCTTCTTTCCTTCTTTCCCTGGAACTAAAGAGGCCAGTTTTTCTGCTAAAGTAATCTGAGGTGTGTAATAGAAATCTGTCCCCGACATGTGCAGCAAAAGACCTGCCTGCTTTTTAATGGCTTCGACTACTTTAGGATGGCAATGACCCGTGGCGCATACGGCAATACCGGCGGTGAAATCAAGAAATACATTATCATCTACATCATGAACCCAGAGCCCTTTGGCCTTTTTTACCACAAGTGGATACATTCGAGTGTAAGATGGTGAAACATAGTTCTTATCCAGTTTAATAAATTTTTTTGCCTTTGGTCCTGGAAGTGTTGTTTTGATCAGAGGAGATTTCAATTATAGTGCCTCCCTATAGTAATGCATGCTTTGTGGTTGAGCCGGTTTTATTTTGAGCTTTTTTGATTCAATGCCAGACTATCAGTTGGTCGTTCAATAGAAATTCAATAGTTATTAATCGGCAAATAACAACTGAATTTCAGCGAAACGAATTTCAACTTAATTTCAATCGATTCTTAAAACCTTTGCTCCCCGAATTTTTCTCTCTTTGAGGTCTACCAGCGCCCTATTTGCTTCTCCTAATGGAAATTCCTCGATTTCAGGCTTTATGGGAATTTCGGCTGCAAGATTCAAAAAATCGTTTACATCCTTTCTGGCTACATTGGCTACACTCTTTACTTCCTTTTCAAGCCAGAGATGGGAAGGATAATCTAAATTTAAAAGATATTTTTTGTCAAATGCTTCTTTGCGAATTGCGTTTATAACAAGCCTTCCGCCTGCTTCTAGATTTTTTAATGCTTCAATTATCGGTTTCCATGCGGGTGTTGTATCAATTATGCAGTTCAGTTTTTCGGGTGGTTCTTCATCGATGTCACCAGTCCAAACAGCCCCAAGTTCTTTTGCGAAATTTCTTTCTTTTTCGCTTCTGAAAAAAACAAAGATATTAGAGTTGGGATATCTATGTCTTGTCATTTTTACTACCAGATGCGCCGAAGCTCCAAATCCGGTGAGTCCCAGGTTTTGTCCGTTTTTTATGTTGGTTAATCTTAAGGATCTATAGCCGATCGCTCCGGCACATAAAAGGGGAGCCGCTTGCATATCTGAAAAAACATCAGGGATTTTATAGGCAAAATCCTCTAAAACTGTTGTATATTGTGCATAACCTCCATTGACGTCCCTACCGGTTGCTTTAAATTTTTTACATAAATTTTCATTGCCTTCGGTACAAAAATTGCAACTTCCACAAGCCGAATATATCCAGGCGATTCCCACCCTATCGTTAATTTTGAATTTACTTACATTGTTCCCGATTTCTATTACTCTTCCGACAACTTGATGGCCTAAAACAACCGGAAAATGCGGAGGAGCCGTCCTTCCTTCAATTTCATCCAGCTCGGTATGACATACTCCGCAGGCTGAAACTTTAATCAAAATCTCCTTATTTTCAGGGGCGGGATCAGGTAAATCTATAAGTTCTAAGGGCTTCTTGTTTTCTGAAAGATCGCAAATGCCGTTTAATACCATTGCTTTCATTATTGTTCACTTAAGACTTATACCGGTTGTCATAAATATGTTCCGATTGACCAGCGTCTGAACTTCCGAGCT
>CAZQOH010000317.1:0-3404 GCA_964594355.1 uncultured Desulfobacterales bacterium | reverse complement strand
AGCCGTAGAACGCTTCAAATTGTACCCACGATGAGCTCGGAAGTTCAGACGCTGGTCAATCGGAACATATTTATAACAACCGGTATATTCCATTTATTTGGAAGATCATAATACTTTACACCAAAGATCATCAACTTGCAATGCCTTGAATATAATGTGGAAAATAATATAATAACTTTTTGTGAATTCGACAAGTCTTGATTTTATCAATTAAAAGCTATTTTTATTTTGCTGTATTTTTTTTCTTGACTTAAAATGTCAATGTTTTATTGTGGAAACGTTCAATTTTAATAACGATGGGGGGGTCGGTTTTGTTTAGAAGGATTTTTTCTTTTTCCAGCATATCGACCAGAGACTTAGAACAATTATGGAAAGTTTTGAAAGGAGATCAAAGTTATGGCAGAAGGAATAGTTAAATGGTTCAATGATAAAAAGGGATATGGCTTTATTGAGGCTGAAGAGGGAAAAGACCTATTTGTTCATCACTCATCTATCGATATGACTGGATTTAGGACTCTATCTGAAGGTGATAGGGTAAGCTTTGAAGTAGCAGAGACCGACAGGGGGCCCGAGGCAAAGAACGTTACAAAAATATAACGCACCAAAATTGTTTTTAAAGGCATCCCGCCGGCAAGGCGGGATGCCTTTTTTTGTTCATTAGATCTATGATTTCAACTGTAGAGATAAACTCAAAAAATAAATTAATCGGTGGAATATTTGAATGAAAGCTTCACTCTGGCACGGTATGCAACAACCTTTCCCTCTTCAACTTTCATATCCAGTTTAACAATCTCAGCAATTCTCAGATCTCTGAGGCTTTTTGATGCTGTCTCTATTGCACTTTTTGCAGCTTCTTCCCAGGAAACTTTACTAGATCCTACCAAGTCTATGATTTTGTATACGCTACTACCCATTTTTTCCTCCTTTTTTTATAGTTAATATTTGATAAACTCATAGAAAGTCAAAAAAAGCTTTTTACGAACATTTAAGGTGAGCTTTGAAAGTATAATACAAATATTAGATTATAACTACAATAGTGAAAACATTGAAGTCAAGATAAAAAATAATATCCCAACACCTAAAACTTGATTAATTGTAACACTTTAGCCCGATTGGTTCGTAAAATGCTACTTTCACTTTTGTGTTCACAACCCCAGACTTTCATTAATCAAAATGACTTTCACCCTCCCTTTTGGAAATGATTTTTCGGTGATGGTCCATGTATTACAGATGCGGTCAGGGCTTTTACACTCTTCGCAATATGAGGTTTTACTACAAGGCGTTTTTTTATCTAATCGCATTACATTGGTAGGTGCCGTATAATTTTTGATACGATACATAGCATCATCTAAATCAGAGACAATTTTATTTCGGCCGATAAGTACAATAACGCTTTTGGGACCAAAGGTAAGGGCTGCGATTCGATTTCCGACCATATCCAGATTTACAAGCTGGCCTTCTTCAGTCACCGCGTTGGTTCCGGTCACAAACAGATCAACCAGAAGGGCCTGCCTGCGACGTTCAAGCATTTCTTCAGGAGGAGATTTTTTTTCAAATGTGTCTAATATTGTAAACTCGGGATGGTTTTTGAGAGCATTATAAAGTCCCGTATTAATAAACGTCATTGAACCTCCCCAGGAAACAGTTTTGGCTTTTGTTTTTGGAATAATTTCTTCCAGCACAATTGTTTTTGCTTCGCCGGCATCGTTTGCCAAAAAGACTTCAAAGTTGTTTCCTTCCAATGCTTCTTTTAGATCAGCCAGTCTGGCCTTCCAATAGTGTTCAATCGGTTTTTCCATATTCTACCTCCAAAAAATTGATGTTTCATAGACATCGATCATTTTTTAATAACTTTTCCACATTCTTTGCAACGTCCACCAGGGCCGATAACACCAATACAGCTTTCATCGCTGCATAAGGTACGATTTTCCCAATCAATACCTTCTTGTGACACAGCTTCATCATCAGGTTGTGATAAAACATCTTCTTTTTCTTTTGCAGTATCGTCTTCAGCTAAAATAGTGTCTTGCTGGGGTTCTGTTTGTGTTTTTCGGCTATCTTTTTGTTTACCCTTTTTAGAGATTTTTCCGCATTCTTTGCAACGCCCATCAGGGCCGATAATGCCAATACAGCTTCCATCGCTGCATAAAGTGCGATTTTCCCAGTCAATATCTGCTTGCGACTTAGCTTTAGTCTTTCCCATTTTTCCTCCTATTTACCATTTAGTAAATGGATTTTGAATTAGATTGGAATTGAAATAACGAGGGTCACCGGTAACTTCCTCGCCAAGCCATTCCGGTCTTTCAATTTTCTGGTTCACGCTTTGCAATTCAACTTCCGCCACGACCAGTCCTTCATTTTTACCAAAAAACTCATCAATTTCCCAAACCAGGTCCCCATGTTCAATCTTGTAACGATTTTTCTCAATCAGGGGTTTTTCGCAAAGCTTATGTAACATTTCATCAGCTTCTTTAATAGGAATTTCATATTCAAATTCCAGCCGGGATGCATCTATGGTAATCCCTTTGATAGTAAGATAACCCTTGTTTTTAATTGTGCGCACACGAACCGTTCTTTCCTTAGCACTGTTCAAATAACCCTGGCAATATTTCGTTCCGTTTCCCTTACGCCATGTATCTTTAGCAACCAGAAATTTTCGTTCTATTTCCTTACCCATTGTTGCCTCCAGCATGAAGAAGGTGATTTATA
Source organism: uncultured Desulfobacterales bacterium (assembly GCA_964594355.1). Lineage (GTDB taxonomy): Bacteria > Desulfobacterota > Desulfobacteria > Desulfobacterales > JAUVVS01 > JAUVVS01. The sequence continues at coordinate 695 of CAZQOH010000317.1, read as the reverse complement.
CTTTATTGAGGTTCCATATTGATGATTCGTTTTATTGCCAACAAGTAGTTTACATTCTCATACTCTTGTAATTCCAGCATCTCCTTTGTTATCAAAACCGCTTCTATATCCTCGGACTCAACCGCAACCGTTTGGATCTTTATGTCGTTGATGAGAAGTTTTGCAATTTCGGTGGGACAACCATTTACGATAAATCCAAAACGGTGTTTGAATACACGCGCTGTAACTAAATCCGGATGCGGTTTAATGATTTCCTCAAGATATTGCTCCAGGGTATATACTGAACGCTTTAACTCCGGGACGCTGACGCCAAATGCAGGAAAAACATTATCGTGAATCATTTTCGCATTCATGGGAAATTCACCTTTCATACGAGGTTTCCATTGCTGCATCCCCTTTTCCTCTTTCACAAAGACTTTTATATCTATCTTGTTATTCCGGATTTTGGCGTTGTTATCATTGTTGAACCTGGATATTATATAAATTTCTGAGCTCTCCCGCACTCTCTCACCACAAGAAGAAAGCCTTCTCATTACTTCTTCAACGTGACCAAGATTTTGTGCAAATGTACGAAATTCAAAACGGGGTAGAATGTTTTCCACATCTCCACTCCTTTCCAAACACTCTTGTAAAAAAGTCGCTTTTTTGACTTTTTAAAGAGTTTATCAATATTATTTTATCTGCAATTTATTTAT
>CAZQOH010000316.1:0-3418 GCA_964594355.1 uncultured Desulfobacterales bacterium | reverse complement strand
AGCTGTAATATTTTAGCTGCTTGAAAACAAGGCAGCTTGAAAGATAATTAAATATTAGTGTTCAAAAATATGGTTCCTCGAACTTCTTCCCAGAGGTTTTGATATGATTTTGAAGCCACAGACCTTTGTGAAAAGGCCGCAACCGGCTCTCGCTTAATTCCCATTCTTTCGATCTGCGATAAATGGGGAATATGGCTTTGTAAAACACCGTTAAATTCCTTCGACACTGTGTCCATGAGTTCATGGTGCATTTTTTTGCGCCCATCGACCATGGAAAAAAAGGTGTAAATCTTACCTACATCATATTTATTCTTTTTGCAGAAAGACAGTAACTGCCTGTGAGTTCGCACAGACAGCGTTGTTGGAATAAGTGGAACAAGGCAGTAATCAACAGCATTGAATATATTGTCGGCCAGGATATTGATGGTGGACGGACAGTCAAGAATGATTATATCATATTCATCCTTAAGAGGACCTAGAATTTTACTCAACCGTTGTTTTGGACGCTTCAATTTATCAAAAGTGACATCTAAATTACGATGACTGAAATCTGCCGGCAGCAGATCCAGGTTTTCATAATCAGTGCCCTTAATACTTTTATCAATCTGTTTACCCCCCTTAATAAATCCCTTTGCCCCGGGTCTAATTTTGGGCTTTACCCGAAGATAATAGGTTGTGGAACCTTGAGGATCGAGATCGCAGATTAAGGTTTTAGCACCTGTCTGTACTGCCAGATAGGACAAGTTTACAGCTGCCGTGGTCTTGCCCACCCCACCTTTATTACTGTAAAGTGCCAGTGTTGTCATGAAACAGCCTCTTTCTATTTTGAAGCGAAAAGTTCTTGGAATAATTTCTTATTTGCAAGCGATGCATAGACTGTGAAAGTTTTAGCAAATGAATCTTTAACTTGTTGTTTTTTTCTATCCAACGTTTCGATCAGGCTGCCGATTGCCACAAGCGCTTTATTAGACTGCTGATCGGTTATAGGCAGTTCCTCGGCAATGTTTAAAAGATATTCTCCCTGAACACAGAGATCATTAAAGTCTCCTAAATTGTCTTGTAACTTCTTTAATTGCGCAATCAAGGTATTAATTTTTTTGCGGTGAAACAGACTGGCAAAAAATTCCATCAAGTATCGAAGTTTCTTACATTCAATTCTCAGGGCATGCAGCATCTCATCGTTGGTGTTCTCAAGTATCCGATTGCCGGTTTTTACAATATTCTTGTATCTCTTATAGATTTTTTTTCGCGCTGTATCAATTATTGGGAGACCAGCATTAGGTGCCATTGGAAAATCCTGCGGCGGTTTATTTAAAAACGCATCCCAATCCCTTAGAATTTGCGTATATTCTTTTGACTCAAAACCGCTAACGACTTCCTGTAAAGCCTTTGATCGTTTTTCCCTCAAATAGTTAAACAAAGGATCAATATCATCACGTAATACAGCGGGGAGCATCTCTTTGTAATTATCCTCATTAAGCAGATAAACATCTAAATCCCGCAACTGATTAGAGAGTTTGCCCATAAAAGCAAAATCTTTTTTAAATCGGGCGGTCGTCTCTGCCGGAAACACAGATTTAATCTGACTTAAAGCAGAGCGGGTACGGCGAATAGCGACTCGAAAATCGTGTAAAAATTCCGTATCCAGGTCCTTCTCAATGTTGGCCTCATTGATCCTTATTACTTGCACCAAAAATTGTAGAATGATTTTAGTTGCTTCATTAGAGCACATATCAGGGTCGAGTTGTATATTTATTTTTGCAGTATAACTACCCGGTTTTTTATCAACTGCCTCAAGCGCTTTAAAGTATATATCTTCTTTTTTGCTTATGGTAAATCCTGTTTCCTCGAATCTTTTGGCAAGGTTTCGAGAATATTTGGGATATCCTCTAACCGGTTTCAGCCAAAAATGAGTAGCCAATACCGGCGCGTCTTTGCCACGGGACAGTCGAATTTCTTCATAGACTAATCGCGCCACTGTTTTTTCATCCTGGTTCAAATTCCGGTAAGGCGTTGATCGGGAATGGACTTCAACAAGCTTTAAAAGTGCCCGCATTTTTATAATCGATGCCAACTTTTCTTTTAATTCGCTATCGGGAAAATCCCATATAAAAACCGGTAAAGAGGTTATTGCAGCGCTTTGAATAATTGGGTTTTTAAATATTTTACGTAAGAATAGTTTGTTTCCGGACTCATACAAAACAAGCGATTTATTAAATAAGCGCCAGTCAAACGTATCATAAATCGCAAAACTGTTAGAAATAGATTGGTCTTTTTTGATCGAATAATGATCAACCAATTCGCCAACAAACTGTTTTTCATTATACCCGTCCGGAAAATTGAATTTCAAATTATTGAGCATGATTTGATCCTCTCAATCTTTGATAAACTCGTAAAAAGTCATTTGCGAGCGAAATTGACCTGCCGGTGTATAGCTTACGTTAACAATTAATACTAAGCAAGAGCCTTTATAGCAGATTTTGTTCTTAAATGACAAATTTATTCGGAATAAAATTTACACCCGTTAAGTAAGGCTATCTCAGAAACATTGTTTGTTAATGGAATATCTTATCGTTAAAATTATTTTACGGGGATAGAGTGAAGGTGAGACGATATCAATATTCTTTTAAAGCGGCCTTGTTTTTAAACCGCTAAATTGATATAAATAATGAACCCTTCCGAAAAACCGTAGAAGAAATAGTATCTGCCTTTAAAATTGGGAAAAAAATTGTAACCATTCAGGGGTTCAAACCTGCCCACCGGATGGCAGGCGGGGTTCAGCGTTCAAAGGTTATTGGTTTTCGGATTGATGTCCCTTATTCTCAGACAGTGGAGCACGCTCAAGGTAAAAAACTAACCCTGAACCTCTGAACGGTGAACGGTTACGAAAAATGCTCTATCGCATACTTGCCGACTTTGTTGTAGTGGTGCATTTTGTTTTCGTTCTCTTCACAGTATTTGGCGGAGTTTTGGTGCTGTGGCGAAGACTATTTGCATGGATACATATCCCCTCATTATTATGGGGTGCTTTAATTGAATTTACAGGTTGGATTTGCCCCCTTACACCGCTTGAAATCTTGCTCCTTGAAAAAGGAGGAGCAGACGGCTACTCCTCCGGCTTCATCGAACATTATATCATTCCCCTTCTTTATCCTACAGATCTTACCAGAGGTATACAGGTAGTACTCGGCTTTTTAATACTGATTATCAACTTATTGATCTATGGGTGGTTATTAAAAAAAACGTTTAAAAGTAAAAAATAGGTTTTTTCCGCCATCAAGGCACAAAAAAGGCGGTTAAAGAAGAATCCTTAACCGCCTATATTATATTAGATAGTGCCTGAACTAAAACCCTCAATTTTTTAATTTTGAAATTCGAAATCCGAATTACGAAATCCGAAACAAATTCTAAATTCGAA
>CAZQOH010000315.1:0-3421 GCA_964594355.1 uncultured Desulfobacterales bacterium | reverse complement strand
TTGCGATGTCAGCTAAAGTGGTACATCCAGGTTCACTTAAATTGAGACGTAGCACTTAAACAAAGAGGGAAAGATATACTTGCCACCGACCCGATTTATATAAAGGAAGATAGATGATAAGACACAAAAAAGAAAATTTGCTTGCGAGAACCGTTCTTTCCTATAATGGAGGATCTGTGGGAATAATTATTGTTATCCTTCTTTTTATAATAGTAATACTTTTAATACTCAATAACATGCGAGGTTGTCTCGGCTCTAATGGGAAAACGGGCAAAAAGGAACCAGAAAAAACAATTGAGACTCCTTCAAATAGACAGAAACCTATTCAACCCTTTAATGAAATTGTTTTTAAGGATAAAAGAATATTTTTAGTTGGAAAAGAAATTTCTCGGGAAGGGATCGAGGAATGGCTTAACCAAAAAGGCGCCCAACGAAAAGGAATTCAAATAACTTCTTATGATTCAGCAAAATATGCAGATATCAAGTGGTTTAAGAATTTTGTGAAAAGGAACAAAATAAAGATCGTCGGGAACTTTGAGAAACCATAGATAAACTCTTAGATAATGAAGTTATTAGGATCTGCCGCCCGCCTTATATTGGCGAGCTTGAGGGGTTGTTTCGCCATGAAGTCTTAAAAATGGATTTAGCCGGAATTTCCAACATGCTTTTATCTTATAATTTCTATTATATGAAGAACTCCAGCAGAAAATCTATAGTTAGGCTTCTATTTTTAACCTTTCAAAATATTGGGAGCGTAATATGGACCCGACGACATCTCTCTTGGTTTCTTCAATCGGTAAGGCAAGCACAAAAGCTGCCGATTTGGGAAAAGTCTTTTTTTCGCAACTAGATCAAGAAGAAAGCAGGGTAAGATTATTTCTAAAAAAACTCTACCAAAAACCTCTTTCTTGGATTCTTACACTGCTATTCGCTCCTCTTATAATGGTATCGGCTATATTGAAAATAATGAAAAAAGTTTTTGCCGAAAAGGGTTTAATTAGAAAACTTAAGCTTTTTATTTTGCTTTTTGGTTTATGCATTGCAGGCTTCTCGTCGTGGCTGGCAGGTGGATATCTAGGCACAATATCCGGCTTTTTCTTCATAAAGAATCTATTTGGTTATATTACGGCTTTTGGTTTTGTATTGGGAACTACCCTTAGTGTAGCTTTCACAATAGTTTTTCAGATCATTGTATTTAACTTGATGTGTTTCTTTTTCTTAAAAATAGGAAAGGACTCTGTGATACAATCAGTTTGTAATGAATTCTTAATGGAAGATTGATAAGAAAAACATGAAAGATATTATTAATGAAATCGATTCTGTACTACGGAAACTAATAACTGAAGAAAAAATTAAACTATATTCACGTTGGTCCAGGGAATACAAAGATCGGATAATTTATCTTACAAAAAATCGCAGATTGAAACAGGGAAATCTTCCTACTCAAAATACTGATAATCCTGGATTTGAAAAGAACCTTATTTCATTACTTTTTGCTGAGATTCAGGATAAGGATGCTTATTGTGAATGGCCCTATGCAAGCTACATAAATCAATCCCGCGAATCAGCCGATATTGTATTTTTTGAAAGTATTGACGGAGTGCCTTTTGAAATTTGGATGGAACTAGGTATGTTTGCTTCTCAAGAAGAAAAGAAGTATAAGCACGATCTTGAAAAAGTAAAATCTATTGTGGATATAAATGCTTTTTGCATTGGTGTATCAGCTCATTTTGAAATATTTCCAAAGGGAAAAGTTATAAATATTTACAATTCTTTTGCAGAGGAAAATGCTCTTACTAATTTTATAAATATTAGAACTATTCGGAATAAAAGTAATATCCATATTGTCAGGCTCATAGTAGCAAATATCAATGCGATCTCTGGAGACATGCTATAGTGATCCTAAAATATCTTTTATTATATTTATTGATACCGGCAATAGGATGGTGCACCTCTGAAAATGACTATTAAGATGCCACAAAAAAATATTCTTGATAAGATCTTAGCAATATTTGGAAAAGAAAGAGATATTATTTCACCTGAGATTATTGGCGAATTGTACAAGAGATTTGGCCCTTATGTGTATATTAAAGGAAAAACAGAAAATTTCTGGAAAGTGCTATTTAAAAAGAAACCAAACCAATAGCTGATAGAATGATAAAGAAACACCACTACCCTTAAAAACGTTTTGTTGGGAAAAGCCTACCAAAGGATCAATCTAACCGTGTTCCACTGGTGCTTCACACCGGCAGGTTGTCCTTGCCGTTACATAGCCATTTTCAAATCACACTGGTTCTCCGATTTGGGATAGATGCTATATAACCCAACTCAACCCGTGACCGAAATATGGTAACGACTACAACACAAATCAGCAACCCAATATGCAATCCGTCAGAGTTCTGATCCCGATACGTATGATTCAATCGAAATTAGATTCGTCAATATGCCACCAACTGCGAACTTATATATAGTAGTTCGCGTTCATTTATCGGATAGCAGCCCCCCCTGCCATACAATTGATCAACGCTAAATCACGCCCAGATCGTCAATCGCGAAGCCCGGATATCGATTTCAAGACGTTTCGGGAACTCGCCTCTATTTTGAAAACATAAGGTCAGGTCTTCATACTTGACAACTGTTTGAGGAAGGCATAGGGGTCAAGTACGTTGTACCGATACCCAACGTTGCAAAAGGCGAGAATGCCGCAGATCCGAGGCGTCCAAGGGTGACGCTGTAGTGTATTACCGCGAACCCTTGGCAACGAAGGATATGGGGTATGCTCGGCTTTCCCGAAGGGTGAAAAACATGTCAAAATCTGTATTGTTTTAGGATGTCACCATTGGTCGATTCCAGAAACTTGGACCAATTATCTCTAATCCTATGCTATTATTGTTTTAAACACTTCTTTGTCATGTTTTTTATGCAACTAAGGGGAATATCAACCTGACCTTTATACGAGGGGGTATTATGGTACAGGCAATCCGCAAAATTCCCATTTCTCAGATTATACTCGATGAAAAAATATACCCAAGATCGGGGATAAGCCCAAAACGCGTCTCGATGTTTGCTGAAAACATGAGAGACGGATTTAAGATAGATCCCATTGAAGTGCAGATTCATCCGGATGATGATGATGATGATAAATACCGCATTCTTGATGGCGCCCATCGCTTGAATGCGTACAGGGAAATCGGTGCAAGCGAGATACCTGTCCACATTATTACGTTGGATGGTATCGATCCCCTTCTCTATGCGGCCCAGAAAGCCATAGGTCCCCTCCAACTAAACGAAGAAGATACAAGAGATACTGCCCGTAGAGCATATCAAAATAACCCGCTTTTGACTTCCTTTGAGATTGGTCAGGCGATCGGACGATCCAGACGAACAGTTGATCGTTATACTGCCGACCTTAGAGCAGCCT
>CAZQOH010000314.1:0-3422 GCA_964594355.1 uncultured Desulfobacterales bacterium | reverse complement strand
ACAGCTCAATTGTTTTGTTCCGCTGTTGGAAGAAAATGGTTAATAATATGGCAGGCTCGATTTTTACCACCCTGGCGGTTTTTTATATATTTAAAAGCGATTTTGCAAACTTTTTTACGTGATTTTTGTATTTTCATGTTCTCCATAAGTATGAGCGAGACTTCCTTCCAGTCAGCTGCTTCACGGACAAGCTTCTGGTCCAGTATCTCACGTCCAACCCAGGCAAAGTTTTCCCAATAAGGTCCGATAACGGGAATGACGCCAGTTGTGAGTGCTTCAAGAAAGTTTTGTCCACCAAGAGGTGCGAGACTGCCACCAATAAATGCAGCCTTTGCCAGCTCATAGGCAAAAGTAAGTTCACCGAAAGTATCCCATAGAATAATTGTTCCGGAATGGACATGCCTTTTGATTTTGGATCTTAGCTCCCATGGAATCGCAAGTCGTTCAAGAGTCCTTTCCCAGTATTTTATTCTGTGCATATGCCGAGGAAATAGTCCGATCACCGTTTCGGGTTGTTTTTGGTAAATATCAACGATAATCCTTTTGACAAAAGATTCCTCCTCACGTCTGATGGAACCTAGTACAAGAAAAGGTGTGTCAGGTTGAAATATTTGTTTCAGAGGATTTATTGAGGAGGTTTCGGGCTCGGTTTGATTGATACGGTCGAATTTTATGTTTTGCATCACTTCTACGTGGTCTATACAAAAAAGTTTGCCGAAGCGTTTTGCGTCATTTTCAGAGATGGCGAGGATTTTATCGGGCTTGAGTGTGTTCCAAAAGGAGGGCCAGATGAGATATTTTTTCAGGCTTTTTGAGGTAAGTCTGCCGTTTATGATAAGGATTTTACACCCGTAATTTTTTAAGGCGATAAAAAGGCCGGGCCATATTTCTGATTCCAGGAGAACCATGACTTTAGGGCATATGATTTTTACAGCTTTTTTCATGATTCCGGGCTTGTCAAATGGAAAATAGGCTAAATTTACTTTTATACCCCTATTGTTTGGGGTGGTATCATCGATTGCGCGCTTCAGGATTTCCATCCCCTGGCTGGTGTTTGAAGTCACTAGAACACGAATAGGAAGTTCGGGACTTAGGTTTTTCAGGAGGGACCACGCCAAATAAGATTCGCCGGCGGAGGCTGCCTGAATCCAAAGGTCTGCCTTTGTCGTCATTTGATGCTGAAGTGTTCGTTGCTCAAAACCTTCGGCAAGACGCTTATTTATGCGGAGCAATGGAATGGCTATTCCCCAAACAAGATTATAGAGCCAAATAACGATTTTAATTGTTAAGTTGTATGACATGAATTCATTTTTTTTCTTAAATGTCCGTTTCCTTCCTATATTTTTGATGGAGTTGCAATAAAAAATATCACCTTTTAACTTCAGTTAGGTTGTGGATATTTGTAGCAGACATTCTCGGGTCGATATAATATTTAGCGTAATAAGGATACATTTCGCGCGGTTCTCCCGGTGGAATATACTTCCAGCGCTTGTATACCCAATTCCAGTATTTCGGATTGCTTCTTACTTGTTTTTCGATTTCATTGGTAATTATCTGGGTAAATTTATTACTGTTGCCGTTCCACTTTTCAGGATCTATCGAACCCGGAGTATAGACTCGGTAATAACCGTCATCCAAGGGAATACAAAAAATGAATATCACTGGTGCTCCAGTGTGGATAGAAAGTTTCGCTGCGGCGCGTGAAACGGGCACATATCGTCCAAAAAATTTTACAAACTCTCCCCCTTCTTTTGGCTGCGTATTTTGGTCAAGTAGAAAAGCAATCCTTTTGCCATTTTTTAGTGCGCCCAATAGGGAGCGGATTGCCCCTCCTTTTGAAACAACTTGTTGCCCTGCCACTTCCCGGAACCTAGTCAGCATGCGGTCTAAATTGGCATTGGGAAGAGGTTTCACTACACCCACGCTGGGATACCCTCGATATGCCGCGGCATGGGCCAGGATTTCCCAGTTGCCAAAATGGATGGTAACAACAACAGCTGGTTTTGTTTTATAAAAGATTTCACAGGACGAATCAAATTTAACATAAGTATGAAGACGTTTCTCAGCGTTTTTGGTAAACCAGAAACAATCGAGCGCCATAAGCACTATGTTCCGAAAAGAATCTCTCATAATCTTTTTCTTTTTAGCTTCAGAAATTGAATTTCCATAGGCAAGGCGAAGGTTGGCCAGACCAATCCGTCGTTCACGAATCGGAAGAATAATCCCAAGGCCACCCAAGATTTGGGACATGAGAAGGATGGCGCTGCGAGGAAAATTAGGTAGAACAGTAAGGGCGAGACGAGAGAGGAAATTCTCACCAATTCGTTGGATTTTTTTTCGTAGATTCATTGCGTAAAATTGTAAAAATAAGATGGTTATGTGTCAATAGAAAATGAGCATATGAAATTAGGGAAAAAGCATAGATCAAAAAGAGTATACTTTTAAGCAAAATTAGGCTTTTTACGAGACCATTAATCCGGTTTTAAAGAGTTTAAAAAAAATTGTTTTTGCAAGCTCACATTTTGTTTGCTATAGAATATAATAATTGCACTATTATAGCAGATGCCAATAAAGAAAGGAGAGCAACTATGGCCATAAGTCAAGAACTTCTTGATATACTAGCTTGTCCGAAATGTAAAGGCGACATTTATTTAAACGATACGGAGGATGGGCTTATATGCAATAAATGTAAGCTTTTATATGAAATAAAAGATGATATTCCAATTATGCTTATTGATGAGGCAAAACCGATAGAAGCTTAACCGAGGTTTTCTCTGAAACATGAGTATCCCAAAGAGCCCGAAGCCTGCAAAACTTATTATAGGTCTTTTCATGAAGGAAAATGGCCTTTTTGATCCTTTAGCAAAAGAACTGTCAGAACAATTTGATATTATTGACCTGGTAAGTTCATGGTTACCCTTTGATTATACAAACTATTATGAAGCTGAAATGGGGGCACCTCTTTTCAGGCGTTTGCTGGCCTTTAAAAAACTAATAAAACAAAATGATCTGGTAAGGATAAAGGACATAACCAATAATCTTGAATTAAAATATTCAAAAAACGGTAAAAGGATGGTCAATATAGATCCGGGGTATATGCTTCATGAAAGATTTGTCTTGGCAACAGGAAAAAATTATACTCACAGGATTTATATCGGGAAAGGCATTTATGCCGATTTGACACTGATTTATACGAAGGGTGCTTTTCAAAAATTACCTTGGACATATCCCGATTATACCGATAAAAACATACTTGCTTACCTTGAACATGTGCGTAATAAATATATAGCTGATTTAAAGCAGAATCCTTTTTCAGACAATGATTCTTGCAGAGAAAAACACATAATGAGTATGACCAATAAAAATGTAGTTATTCAGCCACGAAGGCACCAAGACACAAAGAAAAAGAAGAATAAATTACA
>CAZQOH010000313.1:0-3442 GCA_964594355.1 uncultured Desulfobacterales bacterium | reverse complement strand
CGGAAGGTTGACTTTTGATCACGATAATGGCTAAAAAGGGATATGGTAAAAGAAGAAAAGAGGTTTGAAGCAAATGTATAAAAATTTCTTTGGACTCAAAGAGAGACCCTTCAAGCTCGTTCCTAATCCTGCATATCTTTTTCTGAGCAGAAGTCATGAAGAAGCCATGGCCCATCTAACCTATGCAATGAAACAGGGAGACGGCTTTGTGGAAATCACCGGAGAGGTGGGAACAGGCAAGACAACTATTTGTCGTGCGTTTCTGGAAAGCCTGGATGAAAATACAGAAGCGGCTTATATCTTTAATCCAAAGCTTGATTCAATGCAGCTTATCAAAGCCGTCAATGATGAATTTGGAATAAGCTTTGATGCAGATAACATAAAAGATCTGATCGACACTCTGAATTCTTTTCTCATTGAAAAAAGGGCTGAAGGAAAAAATGTTATTCTGCTCATCGATGAAGCTCAGAATCTAAGTAAAGAAGTTTTAGAGCAATTACGATTACTCTCCAATCTTGAAACAACCAATCACAAGCTCTTGCAAATTATCCTTGTAGGGCAACCCGAGTTAGGAGAAAAACTTGATTCCCGAGAACTCAGGCAATTAAGCCAGAGAATAACTCTAAGTTGTAGACTAATCCCCTTGAACTATAGAGAAGTCAAAGATTACATTCAACACCGCATCAATATAGCCTCGCGGAAACAAGGAATCAAATTTACACGCGCTGCCTATCGGCATATATATAAATACTCGCGAGGTATTCCCCGATCAATAAATATTGTCTGCGGCCGGGCGCTTCTGGCTGCATTCGGTCTTGATCGACAGAGAATAACAGGAAAGATAATAAGGACGTCCATCAAGGAGTTGGCCGGCAGGGGTGATATGAAACGTTATGGTCTTCGGGATGGGAAAAAAGCAATTTTGTTATTCTCTGTGTTGTGTCTTTCCCTATTTATGATTCTCTTTTACCGGCCTGGATTCCTAAATGTAAATGAAATATATAATTTACAAGGAAGCAAAAAGCCGGATAGCTCTCAACCTGAGCATCTTGTATTAAATCCAGCTCCTGATTTAAAACCAACCCGGAAACAAGCGGTAAAGGATTCGGAATCTTTTGTGGAACCTGTCAGGGATTTGGGGATCTTTCTGTCAGAAAGGGATAAGCGTTCATCAAGACGCATGGCCCTTAAGACCGCCTTGGATTTGTGGAATACTGATTCTGAAATTAAGCCCTATCTCAACGGTATTGACAATGATCTGGACTTTTTTCGCCTTGCGGCAAAGCAAAACGGTCTTTTGATCCGTCGTATTAAAGGCGATTTAAATCTGATAAAAAAATTAAATCTACCGGCTGTTTTAGCATTTTATCTCCCTGAAGATTTATCACCCGTATATCTTACCCTTATTAAAATAGAGGGTGAAAAAGTTACGCTCAGAAGTGAAGTAGAAGATAATGCCATAGAGGTTGAACAGAATATTTTAGCTTCCCATTGGTCTGGTCTGGCATATATTCCCTGGGGAAATTTTCTTTCCTTGAATGGTACTATCCCCTTAAATTCTTCAAAGGATACCATAATAACATTAAAGATGCTCATGTATGATATTGGGTTTAATAATCTTAAAATCAGCCCATTTTATGATGAATCAATTCAAAATGCCGTAAGAGAATTCCAGAGAAAACACGGCATACAGGTTGATGGTATTGTAGGTTCCACAACCAAGATCGTCCTTTACAATGAAAAAAACGATTTTAAGATTCCTCATATTATGAATTAGTTATTGGTTATTTGTTACTCGTTAATGGGATGATAAAATTGATCTTCAATAACCAATAACTAATAACGATTAACTCTTCCGGTTTAGCCGGAGCAGGAAGGATACCTGAAAATTGAGTTCCATATTAAAGGCTTTGAAAAAGCTTGAAAGAGAATTTCCAGAGCAAAACCGAATTCGATTCCGGCCACAAAAAAGAGGGATAACACAAGCCATATACCAGCGATTGAAAATACACCGATTCTCTATTGTCGGTTTTATTATCATTTTTTTTCTAATGGTTCTTGCTGTTGGGGGGTGGTTAATCTCAAAGGGGCAATATAGAGATAAGGAACCGGTATTTATTGTAAAAAAAGAAATAAAGCCGGAAGACTCGACTGTTATTTCTGAAATGAAGCCTCCCATTACGCATTCTCCTCAGATAGAGGCGGCCTCTCGGATGGACAACGAAAAATCTGAACCGATTCCCCAAGCGGGAAAAACGCCTTCCATACCTGCCAGCAAAGTTAGGGAAAAGACACTTCCACTGGATGCAAAAACAAAAATAGAGCCAATAAAATCTTTAAATATCTCTGAAAAGATATCTGCTTTACCGGATTTATCTCAGGAGGAGACAACTGATAAAATAACTAACCAAAAAAATGAGCAAATCAAAAAAGCCAAAAAAGTTGTATCCATACCTGTTAAACAGGTCGAAGAGTCCCGGTTGGAACTGCAGGCAATTGCCTGGTCCAGTGATCCGAAAAGCCGCATAGCGGTTATTAACAACAAAATTGTTCGGGAAGGAGAATCTGTTTCGGGGGTCTTTGTGACGCATATCGGCAAGGATGACGTTTTTTTTAAGAAGGGAAGAGAAGAATGGAGACAGCAGTTAAGATTTAAATAACCGTTCACGGGTTCAACTCATTTTTCAAAGGTCTCTATTTGTCGAAGGTCTTAAAGCCCAGGGTGCAAATTTGAGCAGGAGCAGCATACCTGGAATGGCTATTAAGGTACAGAAGATAAAAAAACTTCCCCATCCGAGATTTTTAGCAAAAAACCCCGTCGGAGCCGAGGCAAATACCCGGGGAACTCCCATAAGGCTTGTTAGCAGCGCGTATTGGGTAGCTGTGAATTTTTTGTTTGTAATGCTCGCCATGAAGGCGGCGTATGCGGCTGTCCCCATGCCGCTGCTCAGGTTTTCAAAGGCTATAACTGCTGATAAAGCAGGCACACTATGACCAATCTGTGCTAAAATTGCAAAGCACGCCGTGGATATGGCTTGAAGAAAACCAAAAATCCAGAGGCTTCGGTTAATTCCCAGCCTAAACATGAGAATGCCACCCATAAGACTACCGGTAATAGTAGCCCAGAAACCAAAAAATTTTACCACCATACCGATTTCTGTTTTTGAAAAGCCGATATCAAGATAAAAAGGTGTAGTCATAGCGCTGGCCATGGTGTCGCCGATTTTGTAAAAAAGGATAAAGGCCAGGATCCATATGGCACCCTGCCGGCTAAAGTATTCTAAGAGAGGATTAAAAACAGCTTCTTTAATGGTCTCAGGGGTTCCAAAGGGAGTATCAGGCTCGGGGGCCAGGAGGGTGGTAAAAACGCCGGGCAAAACGCAGGCTGCCATAATCAGATAGACCATTGAAAAGGGCATATGATCCGCCATGATAAGGCCGC
>CAZQOH010000312.1:0-3447 GCA_964594355.1 uncultured Desulfobacterales bacterium | reverse complement strand
AGGGCGGTGGCGTTCTGTCAGGGGATGCCAAAGGGTATGGAACACTTTGTTCTAATCCGCCTGGCCAATATTTTCGGTTCCCCGAATGTTGTGGCTGTTCAGGATGTTTGCCATGCTCCCAGAGAGGTAAGCGGAATTCATACCTGTGGATTCTATCCGGTAGCTGATTTTCACCATCCCAGCAGACTCGTAGTTCTGTGGGGGAGTAATATAACAAGCACCAATGAAGAAGGCGCAATATGCAGCCAGCTTCGTGAACAAGTCAAACAGGGAACTAAGCTTGTGGTGGTGGATCCCAGGGAAACCACCTTGACCAAAAAGGCTGAGACCTGGCTGCAGGTTAGACCCGGAACAGATCATATATTGGCCCTTTCATTTTTAAATGTCATTATTGCTGAAAGACTCTACGATCAGAAGTTTGTCGAGAACTGGACCCACGGATTTAGCGAACTCGCCGATCATGTGAAAAGTTATACCCCGGAAAAGGTGTCTGAAATTACATGGGTACCGGCCGGCGTAATCCGCGAGGCTGCAAGACTGTATGCAGAGTCTCATCCTGCCGCCATCCAGTGGGGCAATCCAATCGAACAAAATATTCATACCTTTCATACTGTTCGGGCGCTTATCTGTCTTATGGCCATATGTGGAAACCTAGATATTCCCGGTGGGAATATAGAGGCAAATGAGCCTAAGATTCTTGGACTTGGAAAGTTTGTACGGGCAGATCTAATTCCTAAGAAAAGGATGGAAATGATCCATGCCCATCACGGGACTATTCCCAGAATGATGACTGTCCCGCCTGCTTTTTTCAAAAAAGCAATCCTTGAGGGGATTCCATATGCTCTCAAAGGGGCCTATATGCAATGCACCAATCCGATGATAGGCTATGCGGACAGTCGCCAAACACGGGAAGCCTTATCAAAACTTGATTTTGTTGCTGTTTCGGATATTTTCATGACTCCCACAACATCCTTTGCGGATATTGTGCTTCCGGCGGCTACCAATTTCGAGTTCAACGATATCGGCCACTACGGGCTGGGTCATGGATATATTCTGGCGCGGCCTAAAATCGTTGATCCTCCGGAAGAATGCATGCCGGATATAAAAATACTAAACGAGCTTGGAAAATCGATTACATCCGTAGAATACTGGTATGATGACCATGAAAAGATGCTGGAAGCGCTTGTGGCTCCTTCCGGCTTCAATTACAAGCAGTTTGTGCAGCAGGGCTGTTTAAAGGGGAAGGATCGATTCCAAAAATATCTGGATACTGGGTTCAAAACCCCCACAGGCAAGGTGGAGTTGGTTTTAAGCCGGGCTGAAAAATTTAGTATTCCCTCTCTACCGCAATTTACCGGTCCTCCTGAAGAAGATGATCCTGAATATCCTTTGATATTAACGAGCTGTAAGGACTCCTATTTCCTTCATTCATCATACCGATGGCTGGAGAAATTAAGAAAACACCGCCCCATGCCCATTGCCGAACTGCATCCTAAAACGGCTGCAAAGGAGGGAATCCGAGAGGGGGATGCGGTGATTATCGAAACCCGGTCAGGCGCCGTAACCCAGTTCGCACATCTGACTGAAAAGGTTCACCCGAGTGTCATTTATGCTGCTTACGGCTGGTGGTTTCCAGAGGGAAAACCCGAAGCCCAATATGAATGGGAAAAGTCCAACTTCAATATCCTCACCACAACGGATAAACTTGGCAAAGAGTTTGGTACACCCAATCTGAAAGGAATTTGCTGCAGAATCCGGCGAAAATAAGGATAGTGTAAGGCTTTAATCTGAACTTAACAATTATTTGACAAATAAACTCATATTTTATATAATAGCCTAATCGAGTCAAAACTCGATTAGGTGTTATCCGTTAATCGTTAATGGATATTGGTTTGCGGGGCTACGCTCGGGACTCAAACAGCTTCAATTTTTATCCCGCTATCAGCGGGACTTCGCCAAGAACGCTTAATCAAATGTCCCCAAATTGATTAGCTCGGAAGCTCAGACGCTGCATATATTCTTTGAAACGGAACGTTATTTTGACAAACACTATAATTAAAAAGACAGAAATTTTCCTGCTGTCTTCTAAAATTAAAAAGCATTAAAAGGAAAAGCCATGGAAAAAAAGAATTATACTTGGCCTTGCTTATCTGGATTGTTTTTTTCTGTTTTAATCATCTTAATACCTATGACGGCTTCTGCAATTCCGCCGGATTGGCTACAAAATCACTTTCAAGGAAATTTAACGCTATCCGGAGCATACCATGGTGTGAGTTTTGCTGAATTTGAAGGGAAAACACCGGATTATGATGCTATTCGGCTTGCAAAAGACCGTGCCCTGGATGATCTTTGTTACAAACTTGCTGTTTCCGTCAAATCACAATTTGAGGAAAAAATTGCCCAGACAGGAGATCATTCCGAGGAAAATGTGTCTTCTTCTCTTTTTGTAGG
This sequence comes from uncultured Desulfobacterales bacterium, assembly GCA_964594355.1. Classification (GTDB taxonomy): domain Bacteria; phylum Desulfobacterota; class Desulfobacteria; order Desulfobacterales; family JAUVVS01; genus JAUVVS01. The sequence goes on along the minus strand of CAZQOH010000312.1, from coordinate 996 downwards.
CACCCGGCAGACATTATCAGGGGTTGAGGAGAAAGATAAATGGGCCGACTCAAGAAAGAAACGTTGCTGGGTACTATTGGTTATTGATAAAACAAAAGCAGATGAGCAGGTGGGGAGTCAACAATTCATCAACGAGGTCGTCGATCGACTGACCCACAAACAGGATGAGATCCTGAAAGGAGTTGAAAAGATTTCATCTGTTTTAAGCCAGACTATGAAGGGTTACGAGGATAAGATTGAGCAAATAGGTGGTCTTCTTACTACTATTGATTCCAAGATCGAGGCCGCAGGTAAACAGACTAAAAATGAGTATTCTCTAATTCTCCAGGAGATCAAGAAGCTTCAGGGCACAAAACAACAGAGCCAACTAATACAAGAACTCATCAATCAAAATAAAATGTTACAAAACATGCTGATTTTAGTTACCGGAAGGATACAAAAAGATTATTTCCTTGCTCTTGCAAACGATGACTTAAAAAATAAGGCTGTTAATCCCAATTTTTCGGTAAATATCGAACCGGATAAAGGGCAGGGTGCAGATTATTATTACAGAGAAAATATTAGATTTCTTGTACGAGCATCCAACGGATGCTACATCAAGGTGATATACCTTTCTTCCACCGAAGAAGGTTCCGGCAGCGAAAAAAGGATAAACACCCTTCTATTTCCAAACGTACATGATAAAGATAACTGGATCAGGGCTGGGGAAACAAAGGAGATTGGAAGGTTAGGGGAGCTTGAGGTTTCGCCGCCCTTTGGTAAGGATATTATAACGATAGTGGCATCCAGTACACAATTTAAGGATATAGAAGAAGCTTTGAGACAAGCAGAAGGCGGTTACTATTCAGAAGTTACCTCAAGTACTAACGGCGCTCTCCAGATACGAAACAGAGGGGTAACAGTGACGCAATCTGTAAGCAGTTCCGCTTCAGGAGATTTGCCATCAGACCCGATAGCCACAGACACCTGTTTTATTGTCAGCCATCCGAATTAAAT
>CAZQOH010000311.1:0-3451 GCA_964594355.1 uncultured Desulfobacterales bacterium | reverse complement strand
ACTCAAACAGTTTCAATTTTTACGCTCCGCTTCGCCAAGAACGCTTAATCAAATGCCCCCAAATTGATTAGCTCGGAAGCTCAGACGCTGCATACATTATAGTCCAATTCATAAATTTTCCCCTGGTTGCTGAATTTGATTGACAAACTTTGACTTTTTCGTTAACCAAAAAATATTATAGGCTAACCAAAAAATGAAAAGTCGAATACTTAAGATATTAAGAAAAGAAAGGGGAGTCGTTTCCGGAGAAATGCTAAGTTCTGAACTTGGTATTACAAGGGTTTCCATCTGGAAGCATATACGCAGGCTCCGGGAATCCGGATATAGCATTCTTGGAACACCAAAAGGATACCGGCTTATAAATTCTCCTGATATTCCTTTCTCGTGGGAATTTCCGGAAAGAGAGTCACAAATTCACTATTTTCCCGAAGTAACCTCTACAATGGATGTTGCAAAAGATCTGGCAAGGAAGGGTTGCCCTGACTTTACCGTGGTAGTTGCCGGACGTCAGGAAAAAGGCCGTGGGCGTTTAAAGAGGATATGGTTTTCTTCGGAAGGGGGACTATATTTTACCATTGTACTTAGACCAAAAATTTCCCCTGTTGTGAGCTTTAAAATCAACTTTTCCGCTTCGCTTGTTCTCGCTCAAATTTTGCGAAATATGTTCGGGATAAAAGCCATGGTAAAATGGCCCAACGATATCCTGGTGGATGGTAAAAAGATTTCTGGAATGCTCTCGGAAATGGAGGCTGAAGCCGATATGATTACTTTTTTAAATATCGGTCTAGGCATCAATGTGAATAATGATCCGACTTCCAAAGAACCGATGGCCGTTTCATTAAAGAAAGTATTGGGAAGGAAAATCTCAAAAAAGGAGATACTTGCGCAATATCTTGAAGAATTTGAAAAGCGGCTTAATAACGTCACTTTGGATAATGTGATTTCTGAATGGAAGCAATATACATTGACCCTGAACAGGCATGTCAAGATCGTTGCCAACCATGAGGTATCAGAAGGTTTTGCAATTGATGTTGATGAAAACGGCGCACTGGTATTAGAGCTTGAAGATGGGTCAACAAAAAGGGTGATATATGGGGATTGTTTTCATACTTGATCAGTTATCAGACGACGGAGGGCGGAGGACGGATGATGGATGACAGAGGACGGATGACAGAGGACGGAGGACGGATGATGGATGAGGGAGGGCAGGATTCGACGCAACTTCGAATGACGGTATATGCTTCACTTATGGCTGCTCTGACTGCGGCAGGTGCCTACTTAGCCATACCCATAGGCCCGGTTCCAATTGTACTCCAAAATCTTTTTATATTTCTTTCAGGTCTTCTTTTGGGAAGACGATGGGGAGTTGTAAGTGTGGCAGTTTATATCCTGGTAGGCGCTTGCGGACTTCCAATTTTTTCTATTGGAAGGGGGGGAATTGGACACATCTTGGGACCCACCGGCGGATACCTTATAGGATATATTCCAGCTGTCTATTTAATAGGTATTATAAGTGAAAAGACAGGGCAGCGTTCAATTTATGATGTAATTGCAATGATTTGTGGCTCGATCATTATTTATGTATTCGGAATTACATGGCTTAAAATAATAACAGGTATGACTTTTTCAAAAACACTGGCTGTTGGGATGTATCCATTTCTTTTGGGTGATGCTATCAAGATTGCCGTTGCCGTCCCCATAGCTAAGGCAATACGGCCTGTTATACGGACACGGTAACGTCAAAGTCAGTTATAAATCGTTAGTATTAGGAGTTTCTGGGGACCTCAAAATCCGAAATCCGAATATCGAAACTCGAAACAATATCGAATGACAAAAATCCAAATGACTAAAACAAATTAGCTTCTGTGGATTAGAATAGCCTCTTTTTTGTTTTGAACATTTGAGCATTTGAATTTCGGATTTGTTTCGAATTTCGGATTTCGTGCTTCGAATTTTCGAGTCTGGCCAGAAAAAATTCAATAAAAACCTTAATACGTTTAAAAAAGCATTTTTGGGTCTGGCTTGTTCGGACTAGGCATTTTCCCAATGAACATTATCGAAATAACGGATCTCAGCCATCGTTTTAACGACGGCACACTGGGTCTGGACAACATAAATCTTAAAATTCAGGAAGGATCCTTTGTAGTCATTGGCGGGCGGAACGGGTCCGGAAAGACGACACTATTAAGACACCTCAACGGGCTCCTTATTCCTGACAGAGGAACTGTTCTGCTGTCTGGAGTCCCTGTAACGGACAATCTGGTTAGAGCAAGACAGATGGTAGGAATGGTGTTTCAGGATTCCGACAGCCAGATTGTCGGTGAAACTGTTTACGATGATGTGGCCTTCGGACCTGAAAATCTTTCCCTGGATAGAAAAGAGATAAGGAGACGGGTATCCAATACATTGAAGGCTGTGAGCTTGACTGAGCTGGCTGATCAAAGACCCCATTTACTTTCCGGTGGAGAAAAGCGGAGACTTGCCATAGCCGGTATACTTGCCATGAAACCCAGGATAGTCATCTTTGATGAGCCTTTTTCCAACCTCGATTATCCGGGGGTCAAAAACCTTTTAGAACAGATTCTTTCCCTCCATCAGGCGGGGCATACAATTCTGGTTGCCACACATGAGCTGGAAAAGGTTATAGCCCAAGCGGATCATCTGATTATCATGAATGACGGAAAAATAGTGAGGGATGGATTACCTGACGAGGTGGTTAAGGGAGTTGAGGCATTTGGTGTGAGAGAACCGTATGATTTTAGGCGGGGAATGGAGATCAGATAATGGCTGAATTGACGGCCTTTAGTTTTCGTCCCGGTGTATCTCTTTTGCATGAACTGGACATTCGATTTAAACTTGTATTCCTTGTTCTTATCAGTCTTGCAAGCTTGAAAGCGGCCCCATTGGCACTTTGCGTATTAACTTTCGTATTCATTGCCTTAATAATAAATACCCGGTTGTCGGTTAAAGTGATCGTAAAAGAACTTCGTTATTTTCTTATTCTCCTCCTTTTTGTGTTCGTCGCCAGGGCGCTAACGACCCCCGGATCACCAATGTTTCAATTAAAGGCTGTATCCATTACCCTGGAAGGGGTCCATGAAGGCATTCTAGTCTGTTGGCGGCTTTTGATTATCATCATAATCGGATTAATATTTGTTTCAACGACGCGGCCATCAGAAATAAAAACCGCTGTCGAGTGGTTTTTAAATCCTGTTTCTTTTATTCCGGCTAAAAGAGTGGCAATTATGATGAGTCTTGTCATGCGTTTTATACCGCAAATACTTGACCAGGCAAAGGAGACCGCTGATGCCCAGCGTGCGAGACTTGTGGAAAATAGAAAAAACCCCCTGTATCGATTGAGAAAATTTGCAATACCGCTTATTCGTCGAACTTTTGAAAGAGCCGATAATCTGGCCATGGCAATGGAAGCAAGATGCTATTCTGAAAAGAG
>CAZQOH010000310.1:0-3454 GCA_964594355.1 uncultured Desulfobacterales bacterium | reverse complement strand
AGCAGCCCGGATGGCCGTAGAAAACGATGTTCACATCGTCGGCGTGTCAACACTTACTGCGGGCCACAAAGCTCTTATCCCCCAGCTTATGGAAGCCCTCAAAGCAGAAGATGGTGACGATATTCTGGTGGTTGTCGGTGGAGTAATCCCGCCGGGCGATTATAATTTCCTTTATGATGCGGGTGTTGCAGTGACCGGCATATTCGGCCCTGGAACACCTATTATAGACTCAGCACATAGGGTGCTCGATGCTCTGGAGCAAAAGAAGTGATCTCTGAAGATCTTCAATATTATGTTCAGGGTGTGCTGAAACATGACAGGAGAATTCTTTCCAAGACCATTACTCTGATTGAGAGCTCGCTGCCTGCTCACCAGGAAATGGCACAGAATATTTTAAATCTTCTACTCCCTTATACTGGTAATGCAGTAAGACTTGGAATAACAGGGGTTCCGGGTGTTGGAAAAAGTACTTTTATAGAAAACTTTGGCATAAGCCTTGTACAAAAGAAGCATCGCGTGGCTGTTTTGGCTGTTGATCCCAGCAGCACTAGAAGCGGCGGCAGTATAATGGCAGACAAGACACGCATGGAGAGACTATCCGTCGAGGAAAGGGCATTTATCCGCCCCTCCCCTTCAAGCGGTGCTCTTGGAGGTGTTGCACGAAAAACCAGGGAAACAATCCTTATTTGCGAAGCTGCCGGCTTTGATGTGATTATCGTGGAAACTGTTGGAGCCGGTCAGTCTGAAACAAAGGTGGCCTCCATGGTTGATTTTTTTCTGGTGCTAATGCTGGCGGGAGCAGGGGATCAAATCCAGGGGATAAAGAAAGGGATTCTGGAAATAGCTGATGCGCTTGCTATCAACAAGGCAGATGAAAACAATGTTGAAAAGGCAAATATAGCACAAAAAGACTATGAAGCAGCCCTAAATCTTTTAAATCCTCCTTCTCCTACCTGGTCACCTCCTGTTCTCACATGCAGCGCGCTTGAGATGATCGGTCTGGATGAAATCTGGGAGATAGTTTTAGAGCATAAAAGAAAGCTTTTAGCCACAGGTGAGTTGGATGAGAAACGTAGAAAACAGTCTCTTGACTGGATGTGGTCTCTGCTGGAAGACGGGCTTAAAGATCAGTTTTATAAAAATTCTGATGTTAAAAAGCTGTTACCCGATATCTTAAAGGATGTTGAAAAGGGGACGGTCTCTCCCACCAACGCCGCATGTAAATTACTTTCTATTTTTGATAGTAATCAATAAACATATGGCTTTATTGGATAAGCGAGGAAGATATTATGAAGATTCACGAATATCAGGCCAAAGTCTTATTTAAGCAATATGGTATTCCCATACCGACCGGTGGAGTTGCTTTCAGCTCCGGCGAAGCAAAAAAGGTTGCGAAAAAACTGGGTAGATTCCCGATTGCCGTTAAGGCCCAAATTCATGCCGGAGGCAGGGGAAAAGGCGGTGGAGTAAAACTTGCGAAATCAATAGCTGAAGTCGAAAGTTTAGCCAACGAGATAATTGGTATGACGCTGATTACTCATCAGACAGGACCTGAAGGAAGGCTTGTTAAGAAGGTTTTGATAGAAGAAGGGCTCAATATAGAAAAGGAACTTTACCTAAGCATTATTCCCGATAGAGCAACCGCAAAGATTGTTATAATGGCCAGCGAAGCCGGTGGAATGGATATTGAATCGGTGGCAAAAGAAACACCTGAGAAGATAATAAAAGCTTACATTAACCCTCTTATAGGCATCCAACCTTTTCATTGTCGAGAGATTGCCTTTGGTCTGAAGCTTAATCCATCTATCATAAAAAATTTTATTTCTATGCTTAATAGCCTGTACAAATTATTTGTTGAATATGACTGTTCGTTGGTGGAGATAAATCCGCTTGTTATCACGGCGGAGGAAACCCTTATAGCACTGGATGCAAAGATTAATTTCGACGATAATGCTCTTTTCCGCCACAAGGATATCCTTGAGTACCGTGATATTGATGAAGAGGATCCGTTAGAAGTTGAAGCATCCAAGTTTAACCTCAACTATATTAATTTGGATGGAAACGTGGGGAATATGGTCAACGGCGCCGGTCTGGCTATGGCTACCATGGATACAATTAAACTTGCGGGGGCGGAACCTGCAAATTTTCTTGATGTAGGCGGTGGGGCAAGTGCAGAAATGGTTGAGAACGGATTCAGGATTATACTCAACGACAAAAATGTAAAAGGGATTCTGATTAACATTTTCGGCGGAATATTACGATGTGATGTTCTGGCAAAAGGTATTGTTGAGGCGGCAAAAAAGGCCGATATCAACGTCCCTGTAGTCATCCGAATGGAAGGGACCAATGTTGAAGAGGGTCGAAAAATCCTGTCTCAATCAGAACTTAATCTGATCACGGCAATAGACATGAAGGATGCGGCACAAAAGGTTGCACAGATTGTAAAATGAATTAATCAAATAGGTGCGAGGAATATATAAATGAGCATATTTGTTGATAAGAATACACGACTGCTTGTGCAAGGAATAACAGGAAAAGAAGGAATGTTTCACACAAGACAATGTATTGCTTACGGCACAAATGTGGTTGCAGGGGTGACTCCCGGCAAGGGAGGTAAGAAAATGGACAATGTCTCTGTATTTAATACTGTAAGAGAGGCAGTCGATAAGACCGATGCAAACTGCAGCTTGATTTTTGTACCGCCTCCTTTTGCTGCCGATGCCGTTTTGGAGTCTGTAGACGCAGGAATAGAGCTTATTGTTGTTATAACTGAAGGTATTCCGGTTATGGACATGATGAAGGTAAAAAATTATATGGAGGGTAAAAAGGCACGCTTGATTGGGCCCAATTGCCCCGGAATTATTACTCCCGGCCAATCTAAAGTCGGTATTATGCCGGGGCAAACACATAAAGCGGGAGGTCCCATTGGAGTTGTTTCCCGCTCCGGTACCCTAACCTATGAAGTAGTGCATCAGTTAACTCAGCGAGGTATCGGCCAAACCACGTGTATAGGTATCGGGGGCGATCCGATAATTGGGACAAACTTTATTGACTGTCTCGATACCTTTGAAAAGGATGACGAGACCGAAGGGGTTGTTATTGTTGGTGAGATTGGCGGTACCGCCGAAGAAGAAGTATCCGAATTTATAGCAAAAAATGTAACAATGCCTGTGGTGGGTTTTATTGCAGGTTTAACCGCCCCGCCTGGACGTCGCATGGGTCATGCAGGTGCTATTGTTAGTGGTGGTAGTGGCACGGCCCAGGAAAAGATTACAGTAATGAAGGAAAACGGCATTCATGTTTGTGAAAATCTTGGTACCCTGGGTGAATTGTGTGCAAGTGTGTTTTTATGAATTCATAAAAAATCGAATTCATCATCATAATCTTACTCATAATCGTAATCTATACCGGTTGTCATAAATATGTTCCGATTGACCAGCGTCTGAACTTCCGA
>CAZQOH010000309.1:0-3456 GCA_964594355.1 uncultured Desulfobacterales bacterium | reverse complement strand
ATGAACGCAGGAGACATCCTTCAGCAAGTTGATGGTCTTACCCATGACAAGCTCACTTATTTTGTCAGAGCCGGTTATCTCAATCCAAAAAAAATTGAAAGAGGTTCTCTAAATTATAATGATTTTTCAGATAAAGATCTGTTTCTTGTCAAACGTGCCTGGGAATATATCCAAACATACGACATGAAAACAAAAGCTGCATTTAAAAAGGCTGAAGATGAGTTTAAAGACCCGCAAATGTCCCTATGGAGATGATGTTTAATATGCTAACCACTCTACCCGATAATGACTTCAAAGACATCCTGATTAAGTTTGACATGATGTCGGAAACCGGAGAATCGACCGGGTTGGTTTTTGTTGGAGAAGATAAACCAGATCGCCATGAATTCTTAGCTCTGGAATATGCGAAAAAATACGGAGCCGATGCTGTTTATTTCAGACGGTTTGACGGTGGCAGGCCGCCTATTCCACAAATTTATATCTATGATTTCACTGAGAACGAAAAAGATGTTTTTGAAATAGAAGATTTATATAAAAAACTATGGAATTCCGGCCAGGTGCCGCTCTTTTTTATTTTTTATAAAACTGAAGTTAAGATCTTCAGTTGTTTGAAAAGTCCAAAGTTTGATCCATCAACCGAAAAAATTTCGTTTACTATCTTTGAGCAGATTAAATTGGCCTCAGAGATAGAGGGAGAGATGGTCAAAATAAAGGATTTTTCTGCCAAAAGATTTGATAACGGCAGCTTTTGGACCAACCCTAAGTATAAAAACAAGTTCAAGTTAACAGGGACGGCCTATTTAAAATTATTAAACGAACTTAAAAAATTAAGAAAAGATATAATACAAAGCGGAATTCTGAAGGACAATATCGCCCAAAGGCTTCTGGTGATGTCGATCCTTGTTAAATATCTTGAGGAGCGCGAGGATGAAAATGGCATTACAGTATTTCCAGATGGATTCTTTCGAAAATTTTCAGACGGGAATAATTTTATAAGCGTTTTGAAAACAAAAGGGGCTTGCCTTGAACTATTTGACTATTTAGGCAGTGAGGAACGCTTTAACGGCGAGATTTTCAGATGGAAGGATGAAGAAGAGAGAAAAATTCTAAAAAACACTGATCTTAAAGATTTCGCCGATTTCTTTGAAGGTAGACTGGAGGACCGTCAGTACACATTCTGGAGACTGTATTCTTTTAATGACCTGCCAATAGAATTAATAAGCAATATTTATGAAGAATTTCTAGAATCCAAAGAAAAAGGCGTCGTTTACACACCACCATATTTGGTTAATTTCCTCATTGATGAGCAGATGCCGCTTCGCGATTCTGATAAAATTGATTTCAAGGTTATTGATCCGGCCTGTGGATCGGGTGTTTTTCTTGTTGCTGCCTTTCGGAGAATGATTCACTGGTGGAGAATTCGAAATAATTGGAAAAAACCAGATGCTAACAACCTGGAGGAATTAAAAAATATTCTTAAAAACAATATCTTCGGCGTTGATAGGCATGAAGAAGCTGTCCGCCTGACATTTTTCAGTTTAAGCTTGGCTTTGCTGGACGAACTTTCACCTAAAGTGATATGGGAAAATCTTAAGTTTGACGATTTGTTGGAAAGCAACCTCATATGTAAAGATTTTTTTGAACTAATAAATGATACTTTTTTCGAACCTGACTTTGACCTTGTTATTGGTAATCCTCCCTTTGTATCTAAATTAACGCCTGCTGCGGAAAGGCTTGAAAAACAAAAAATAAATAATGAAAGGCCAAAATTGCCTGACAATCAGATTGCTTTGCTGTTTCTAGAGCAGGCCATGGAGCTAAGCAAAAAAGGAGCCTCTATATGTTTGATCATGCCGTCTGGACCGCTCCTCTACAACAATAACTCTGCGGACTTTAGAAACTATATTTTAAGCACCTATCATGTGCCTCAAATAATCGATTTCACATCTTTAAGCGCCATTCTCTTCGAGAGTGCAAACGTTGCTGCATCAGTTGTTTTTGCAAAAAAACAGGGGCCAACTCAAAAGGATCTGCTGCACGTAACAGTGAGGAGAACAAAACCTGTCAAAGAGAAGCTGTATTTTGAGTTAGACTACTATGATTTCCACAAAATATCTTATCATGATGCCTTGGAAAATAGGCTTATCTGGAAGTCAAACTTGTTGGGAGGCGGTAGATTAAAACATCTTATGCAAAGGTTCGCTCCCATAAGATCCCTTGGTGATTATTTACAAAAAGCTAAAGAAGATGATGATGATTGGGAATATGCAGAAGGATTTATAATTGCCCAAGAAAATAAAGAAATAAAAGAACTTATAGAGCTTAAGGCAAGTGTAGAGCAATTATCTGAAGAGAATAAAGAGAGATTAATAAAGCTAGAAAAAAAATATAAAGCTGAGTATCTTACCGGCAAATCCACTTTGCCCACAGAGGCTTTTACTGAAAAAGGAATTGATGACGATAAGATTTATATTTTGGAAGAAAAATATTTTTACCGATCTGCTAAAAAAAATAAAAAAATCTTCCAAAAACCACATTTACTGATAAAAGAAGGGGTCGCGAAAAATTCAATTCCAATAGAATTTAGAGATGATGATCTTTCTTTTAAAGACAAAATCATAGGCATTCACGCTCCTGAAGACCAAATCGACGATTTATTAGATCTTGAAAGGCGAATAAAAAATAACAGAACTTATCTTTTCTATGTTGCCGGATTTAGTGGACAATATATGGTTGGGCGGGCAACAGCTATTTTGAAAATGGATATTGAAGCTTTGCCCTATCCTGAAGACGAAAGGGAGCTTAAACTTACAGAAATTGAACAGATTCTGGTGGATGACGTTTTGGATTATATGCTCGATTTTCGTAGTATAGGTGAAAAGTCCGCTGCAGAAAAACCTGTTGATGATGACCAATTGAATCTATTTTCTGAAATATACTGTAAGGTATTAAATTCCGTGTATAAAGAGTTCAAGCCATACGAACCGCTGAAAACCGACTCATTTATCTGCTTCCCGTTTTATTACAGGGATAAACCCCAAATTATAGAAGACAGCATGGATGAACTTGAAGATCATTTATATGAGCTGATCCAAAATAATACCAATACAAATTCAAGAATTGTAAGAATGCTGAGAATGTATGAAAACAACACGATTTATCTAATCAAGCCTAAGCAGACGCGTTACTGGCTGCGATCTGTTGCTATTCGTGATGCAGATGAAACTTTTGCTGATCTTGTTGCTCAAGGATATTAAACGATGCTGGCCGATATTCATAAGTCCATAGCAGCAGGAAAAATAATAGGGCCAGAAACAGATGCACCCATTATTGCTGTAGTGAATTGTGTTGAGCGGGTTTTGATCAATTTTTCAGATAAATACACTAATTCAGAAATCAAAAATGAAAGAGGTTTAACCCAAAAACTCATGCACATGTTAGCCGATCATGCATTAC
>CAZQOH010000308.1:0-3462 GCA_964594355.1 uncultured Desulfobacterales bacterium | reverse complement strand
AAAAAGAGTTTAGCTATGTTAACCGGTTTTGAAAAAATTGTTGAAGAACGTATTCGAAGAGCTCAGAAAGAAGGGGAATTTGAAAATTTATCCGGTTCCGGTAAGCCTCTTATATTTGAGGATGATATTTGTGTCTCAGGGGAGCTCAGTCTCGCATATAAGATATTAAAAAATGCGGACTATCTTCCTCCGGAAATCGAATTAAAAAATGAAATAAAACAAACTGAAGTTCTTTTAGAGAGCATGGAAGACACTGCGGAAAAATATCGTATATTGAAAAAAATAAACTTGTTAATCATGAAACTGAACTCTTTACGGCGCGGTTCGATCGAATTTGAACTGCCTCAGAAATATGAAGAAAAATTAGCAAGAAGATTTGGACAGAAAAGGAAATAAACCAATGAAAAAATTGACTATCGCATTACTTGCCGGTGGCATATCTTCTGAACGAGAGATTTCTTTACAAAGCGGTGATCAGGTCTATGAAGCTTTGGACAAGAAAAAATTTGATGTTATCAGATATGATCCGAAAACAGATCTTAACCGACTGGTAGCTGAGGCGCCGAGTATTGATGCTGCCCTTATTATACTTCATGGGCCGTATGGCGAAGATGGAACCGTTCAGGGGCTGCTTGACCTTCTTGATATTCCATATCAAGGATCGGGGGTTCTGGGAAGCGCTATAGCTATGAATAAACTTGTTTCAAAACAGCTTTATGAACGTTTTGGTTTACCTATACCACCTTACATTGTAATCCAACACGATGATGCGATAAACCCTGAAGAATATATAGAAAGATTTGGTATACCTTTGGTAGTCAAGCCTGTTAAAGGCGGATCAAGTGTTGGAGTATCGATTGTCAAATCTAAAGAATCTTTGAAAAATGCTGTGGATGAGGCTTTTACTTATGATGATACGGTCTTGATCGAATCTTATATAGACGGTATTGAACTTACCGGTGGTGTTATTGGTAACAAAAACCTGGAAGCCCTACCAATTATTGAAATTATTCCAGATAAAGAGCATGAATTTTTTGATTATGAAGCAAAATATACTGCCGGTATAACAAGAGAAATATGCCCTGCAAGAATTGATGAAGACCTAACCGTTAAAGCGCAAACATATGCAAAAATGGCTCATTCTTCTCTTTTCTGCAAAGGCTATAGCCGGACAGACATGATTCTTAAAAAACGAGAAATATATATTATTGAGACCAATACCATTCCGGGTATGACTGCAACAAGCTTGCTGCCACTTGCGGCTGGAACTGCCGGTATTGGATTCAGCCAGCTTCTTGACAGATTAATCGAGCTTAGTATCGAGGAGCACAAAAGCAAAAGGTAATGCATGATTGTCAAAACCAACCGGGAGTTAAAAAAATTATATCATAAGCTTGGACCCGGTGATATTTTTTTAGGTACAATTACCTCTAAACATATGAAACAATCTATACTTGTTGACCTTATTGAACGGGGTATACACTGTTTCCCATCCGCACTTTCGCAAACCTTAAACGGTTCCAAGACCGCTCAAGTTTTTGCTTTACAAAAGTGGATGTTACCCCATACATTTGCTATTACTCGCCGAGTAGACCTGGTCGATGTTATCAATCAATATGTTCAATATGGTATTGGTCCTGTTGTTACCAAAGAGGACAAAATGCACTGTGGTCACGGTGTGCGAAAATGGGATACAACTGAAAGTCTTTACAGTGTTATGACTCTATCAAAATCTTCCTATCCCTTTGTCGTGCAGCCGTTTTTGAAAAATTTTACTGATGTACGTGTAATCATAGTGGGAGACTATATTAAGGCCTATGTGCGACACAACCCATATAATTTCAGGATGAATATATCTTCGGGCGGCAAAAGTTATCCTTTTAATCTGGACAGTAATAAAAAAAAGTTGTGTAGAGATATAATGGATCGGGGAAAATTTCCCTATGCCCATATAGATTTTCAGATTACAGAAAGCGAAAAATGTTACCTTTCAGAGATAGCATTAAACGGTGGCATAAAAGGGGCAGATATAACCAGAGGAGAGCTTGATCAGAAAAAAGAGGAACTGCTTGAATGCTTGGCTAACGATATTCAGCAAGTAGAGATCGGAGGTCAGAATTGAGTAAAAAGGAGGTACTTTGAAAACGAAAAAGAAAGCAGCAAAAGGGGTTGAAGAGATTCCGGAGGTTGGGATTGTAATGGGAAGTGACTCGGACTTTGAAGTTATGAAGGAGGCTGTAACTATATTAAAAAAATTCGGGATTTCTTTGGAAATGACGGTCGCGTCAGCCCATCGAAGCCCCAAAAGGGCATCTGAATTTGCCGCCTCTGCCCGTAAATGTGGAATAAAGGTTATTATTGCGGGGGCGGGGCATGCAGCACATCTCGCAGGAGTAATGGCGGCACATACGTCTCTTCCGGTTATCGGTGTTCCAATAGATTCTTCCTGTCTTCAGGGATTTGATTCTCTTCTTTCTACTGTTCAGATGCCACCTGGTGTTCCTGTGGCAACCGTTTCGATCGGGAAATCAGGGGCAAGAAATGCGGGCATACTCGCAACACAGATTCTTGCGATTAATAATCCTGATCTTGAAAAAAAGCTGGAAGACTTTAAAAAGGAGATGGCAATACAAGTTGATCAAAAAGCAAGAAATCTCAAGAACATTAAATAAAGTACGGATTGTAAATCCTGACGATCTTGAAACTGATTTTATTATCGAAGCTGCAAATGTTATAAGAAGGGGAGGGGTTGTTGCATTTCCAACAAGGTGTCTATACGGCTTGGGAGCAGATGCCTTCAATACTGAAACAGTTGAAAGGATCTTTGAGATAAAGCAGCGGCCACATAATAAACCGCTACTTGTGCTTATAAGGGACCAAAATGCTTTATCCGAAATAGTCCGACACGTTCCACCTGCCGCATCAAAGATTATGAAAAATTTTTGGCCCGGCAGAGTTACCATCGTATTTGAGGCGCTTGATACATTACCGGGAAATCTTACCGCAGGTACAGGTAAAGTTGGTGTGCGTTTGCCGAAACATAAAGTTGCTTCAGCCCTAGTAAATATAATACATGGTCCGATAACCGGAACAAGTGCCAATCTTTCAGGAAATACGGGATATTCACGGATATCTGAATTTGATCCCCTGATTATGGACAACCTTGATCTGACCCTTGATGCCGGACAGCTCAAAGGGGGTAAAGGGTCAACCGTAGTTGATGTTACTGGTAAATATCCAAAAGTTTTAAGGGAAGGTGAGGTTTCTGCCAAGGATATTTTTACCGTCCTGTAGTTAGAATTGTTGCTCAATTTTATTGACAATTGTCGACCTTGCATATACATTTCGAGATAGATGAAGTTGGGAACTCAAAGCCGGAGTGGTGAAACTGGTAGACGCAGAGGACTCAAAATCCTCCGGGCCTTGCGCTCATCCGGGTTCGATTCCCGGCTCCGGCACCAG
>CAZQOH010000307.1:0-3472 GCA_964594355.1 uncultured Desulfobacterales bacterium | reverse complement strand
AGTACAATATAGAATAAGGGAACTGGAAAACAAGTCTACAACCAGTAATAATATACTAAGTGGAAAGATTGTTAATGCGGATCAATTATTTAAAGCGAGTAAAAATGATGGCAATCAACCACAAATTGCTATCAAAGTGTGACAATCATTTTAAAAACATACGTTTTCTAATAAAATTTAATAATAAAGATAAGGAGATAAATACATGAGCACAACCATAAGCAATTCAGTTCAAAATCTTAGTTTCATGCAAAAGGAGTTTGAGAAGCCTAATTTAGAGAATCAACGAGTTAAAACCGAAAAGGCTCAAGACTATGATTCAGGTACGGCTAAAAATACAGAAGATACAGTCGAAATTCAGAACTTATCTCAGCGTTCAATCGAATCCAACCAGGATAGCAATGAAATTAAGGACGCAGATGAAGCTCAAAAGGCGGTAGAGGAAGCTGTTGGATTAATTAACTCAGAAAGCGATAAATTACAGGGGGAGCAGGTACACAAACTTGACCCAGGAAGTATAGTCGATTTGTTGGCATAGATAAAAGATAAGAAAGGGAGCTGTGATAATAGCAAAAGAAATAATTAAGCTATTTGGGAAAAGGTTCGGTGAAACACGAAAAGCGAAGTCTCCAGAGGAAATGGTGCGCCTTGCTGCGAAGTTGAATCATGACATTACGGTAGTTGATATAGGGGAAGAAGAAATAAGCCAAGATGCCAGCAGGACAAAGGAGAAGTGACTGTCATTGCTTTATGTTGTTGTGGTTTATTGTTTTAAATAATTTGAAAGAGGTATTTGATTATGAAGTGGTGTGAAATCAGAACAAACTGCTCTTGTCGTAGGAATAAATATTGTGCTAACGGCCTTAAATGTAGTGAGAAAAATTGTTTCTTGTTTAATGCTAAAAGGCTGAAATAGGCGATAAATATGTTCTTATAAGATGCCGATATATTAATAAAGAAGCTTCCCAAATTCTTCTTTATTTCAATTAAGGAGTCAAATCATGGGTCAAAATCCGATTTGCGCTGAGGGCTATAAAAATATCTTTTGCCCATTTTATAGCGATTGTCTGGATCATGCAGTTGAACATTGGTGGGACTACTGGGCCTGTTTGGAATGTCAGCATAAAGATAAAAAGGTTCCTGTGACTTGCGTTCTGTTAACACCGGAAAGAAATCATTCTTATTACTCGCTTTCACCGTTGCTTGCGAAGGCAGCAGAAAATTTCTCATGATAAAATCAGGCTATTTCCTGATGCTGAAAGTATTTTGCTAACTATTTAAAAAATGAGAGGGATCTGCAAATATCTCAGCAGGATAATTTGGCAGGAGAGACTTGCTTGGTATTAATTCACCCTACATAAATCCTTTTAGATTATCTCAAATTCTTTATTTTCCAAGTCTTAATTGCATTTTTTAAACTACCCACTAGAGTTTCAGCTTCATTAACAGCATTTTGAGCAGCCACTTTCAAATTATGACGAAATTCTTTTTCATGCCGCCTTTTATGCTTTTCCAATTCATCGTTAATACGATCCTCACTCCATTTAAGGTTTGAGCGTTGAATCTTTTTTGCGGCTTGATATTCGTTAAAACCGTAATCGATATTTTTAAAAAGGTAAGACTCCATCTGATCCTGGGATGGAACTTGGAACTCGCCGATTAATATATCTGCGAAAGATTCTTTAATAATATGCCGCGCACATCTTTTCACGTCCAATGAATAACTTACATTTCCGTCCAAAGGCATTTATCAAATCCCTCCTTTTTGCACTTACCGAGTCGAATTATTTCCTAAATTTTTTTCCTAAATTTTGAACAGAACCGAGATGGTGAATTACGAGATTATAAGTTGTTCATAGCGAAATACGCAAAAAATATGCCAAAATAGTCTTGCTATGGACTTCCTGTAAATAATAAAATAAATGCCTAAGGTATCTGAAAGTTATGGCCTCATGTGATGATAAGTTAGGGAGGAGATAAAGTAATAACAATGAAGGTTAGATTGCAGTCTTCGTCAGAAATTTGACAGAAATCCCAGCGAACTGGCAAATTTATCTTTTCAGGTGAATAAAAAAATCTCGTCAGGAAGGTGAATATAAAGAAGGTTTTCTATAACCAAAATTGAAGATGTCACCATGCAAAAAAACAGACCTCCCCAAATATCAAGATTTACAAACCGAATTTTCAAATTCCATCGAAGTTTTTATCCGCTTACCATCGCGCTTAAAGGTGTTGCAGTAAAGCTCTTAACGGTATCAACTAAGGTTTGGATCGGGGTAGGTTTTGGAAGCACGGCATCGAAATCACTATTTTTAACAAGCCATGGTGTTCCGGAAATTGCGATAACCGGCGTATATTTTTTTTCAGAATTGCGTATATGTCGAGCCACACCATTACCATTAAGACGGGGCATTAGAATATCAGTAATCACCAAGTCAAAACGGCCTTCATCAAACTTTTTTATTCCTTCGAAGCCATCTGCTGCTATCTCAACATCGAAGCCAAATTTTGCTAACGCCATTGTGATCATGAGCAAAATGGATTCTTCATTGTCAATGACTAAAATGTTGTGCATAATTTTTCTCTAATAAAAATTGGTAGTTATGCAGCGCATCTAAGTGTAATATTATAACTATCTCATTTTGCACAGATTGTCAACAACATATTGAAAAATCAAATACATACAAAATAATTTGAGTTTTTGAGAACAATTTTTCATATAGAAAATTACTGTTGAGATCTTTTCAATGGTCTCTCGAATCATTAAATTTGACACCAGGGACAACTATTTGTTAACGTTGTAATTATGCAAGAAAGCCCGTACAGAAGGTTTTGATCACAGATTTTTATGGGGCGTTAGCTTGTATAGCCGGTACACTTCAACCGGTTTTTAGTATGGTGCAACTTGGGAGGAGTTGGGGGAGGAACCACTGGATTTTGAGGATGGAATTTAGAATTCGCTGGGGATACCATTTATATATCTTATAAAATTCAGCGTCTTATGATATCTGTCTTTTTTTGCAAGGTATCACATAGCCACAAACCTAAAAAAAGACTTGTCGGCTTGCTGAATATTAGCAAAAAAACAACCTTTGACCTGCCCGGATAAGCCTGCTCAATTCCTCTTCACAAAGACAAATATTGAAGTTCTGCCGGCGCTATGTTATTAAAATCCAGGCATAGAATGTAATGTCTTTTCCTAAATTTCATATCTTGCAGCTGCACTTAATTCTGTGCTGATTAAACGAATTCAATATTAATTGATCTACAATCTGTTAGAGTAACATCGTCTCAACATAAATTACAGCTAAATTTAGTGAGTAAAGCGCTTCGGAGCCACTATCTAAGAGGAGAAGGCCGGTGCGTTAATAGCGCTTATCGGGATCTGAGGGAGGGCGCAGAGTAACCTGCATTCCTACTGCGACCAAAACACACAAGAAATGAGGTACAAAATGGAAAAAAAGAAAAAGAT
>CAZQOH010000306.1:0-3492 GCA_964594355.1 uncultured Desulfobacterales bacterium | reverse complement strand
GTCCATTTATTGAACTGTTGAGGTTGCGCATCTTGAGGTAAGCGGTGGCAGGTCTATTTGGATCGGCGGATGTGGGTTTAAATCTTTTTTCGATACTTACAAAAAGATCGGAAAAAAGATCACGAATTTTGGTTCTTGATCTACAACTATTCATATAGTCTTTAAAATACCCTTTAGATTGACCTGTGTTGACATATTAGGCGGCAGAAACGGTGTTTATGGTATAAGAAACCATAGGGTACCATAGGTAAGCTTAATTTTCCACTTGACATTACCTACAGGAATGATATGAATAAATTATACGTAAATCAAATACCGTTGGAGGCCATGCGTTAATGGCTTTTTTAACTTCAAAATTAGAGCGCTTCAAGTGTTGGGTAGCCGTGAGGCCCCAGACGGTTGTATTTGACCGTTCGTAGCACTTGGAGCGCTTTGTTTTTGGAGGTGTACTATGAAGAAAACGAGATTTTGGTTAAACTCAAAAGACATTTTAAGAAAAAGAGAACGAGCTTTAAATGATATCAAAAAATTAAAAAAGAAATTAAAAAAACCTATAAATGAAAAAACCGGAAAGCTTTTAAAACCGGAAACAATTAGGAAGTATAAGGCAAGGTGTAAAAAACTTGAAAATTATGTTCAGTACTCAAAAGATGTATGTTCGAAAATGCTTCAAGCCGGGAATGGTTGTAGCTATCCATTATCCACGTTTAAGGATGTCGACAGCTATGAAGATCTTATAAAAGAGCTACCTAAGGTTAAAGCATCGATTAAGCAAGATAAAAGGTTTCAAACGGATGAGTTAATTAAAATGGCTCAATTTGTTCTATTTCATCTTGATCAGGATAAAACCTTTGGCATTTTCCTCTGCGGGAGCATTCTTTCTGTTTTTCGAGGCCTCTTAGATCATATGACTGGGGTAAATACAGAAGACATTGCAACTACATTGTTAAGAAGCCTTTTAAATTGTCTGTCACCCGCTCAAGAGATTTAAGCGAGGACCGACTTGCTGTGAACCTCCAGGGGCGATGATCTCGCTTGAAGGCATATCATATAATATTTTTTAAAGAAATGGAGCGTGAACAAATATGTTTCCAACATCTATTAACACAAACAACATCTCCTCAAAAAACATAAGCGATATGTTTCTAATGCCTAAAGCCGGTACGATTCGATATAACAAACGAATTAAGAGATATTACGTGGACATTAGGTGGCAGGGTAAAAGGCATCACATATATAAATATTTAGGAATTACACCCTGCAAAACAAGGGCGGAGGCGGAATTCCTGCTTACAGACATCCGAAGCGATATCTACAAAGGTATCTTCAATCCTGCCATGTACAAAAAGAAAAAACTGTTGCACCTGGCCCAATATTCCAAACAATGGCTGGAAACCCTGGATCTTTCCGAGGCAACAATGCTTGACTATAAAAACAGCATAAAAAATCACATCCTGCCTGTGCTCGGAAACGAATACATGCCGTACATCACAGCAGATAAACTCAAAATATTCCAGAAAAATATAAACCGGCAAAACAAGGGCAAGAAAAACGTAATGGACTGCTTAAAACGGATCATGAAATCCGCAATGTTATCCGGTTATATGAAGCAAATGCCGGAATGGCCCAAGCTTAAAATAACAAAGCCGAAGATACGCTGGATCAAAAGAGAAGATCAGCTCAGAATATTGAGCCACATACCTGTTGAGGATAGATATATATTTATATTTTTGACCTTGACCGGTTGCCGTCCGTCCGAGGCCCGGGCCTTCCGCAAGGTCGATATATTTGATGATTATATCGTTTTTGCAAAGACATTCGGAAAAGGTGAGATATTAAAGGAAGTAAAAGGATATAATGAGGAGCCTTTTCCCCTACACGATGCGCTGAGACAATTGTTAATGGATGTCCCAAAAAATTTTACTCCCTTTGTTTTTGTAAATCCCAGAACAGGGAGGCCATACACACAGAACACCCCCGGAAAACTCTGGAGAAGGGCTTGTGATAACGCTAATGTCATCCGCATTCAGTTATATCATGCAACACGACATTCGTTTGCATGCCAGGTATTAAACTCCGGGGTTGATAAATCTGTTGTCCAGAGATTGCTAAGACATACAGATCCGACAATGACAGATCGTTATGCCGAATATTCAACCAGTGCACTTAAGATTACATTAGATAATGTTTTTAACTTAAACTGTAAGCAGATTTCAGATTGAAAGGGTTTCAGTCTTTATGATTGAGATCCCCTTTTTTACTTCCTATGGGTAATCATGGGAGAAAGCGAGGTTTTTATGGCATGTATAGCAAAGAGACGTGGACGGTATGTTATAGATTTCTACGACAACCAGGGGAAAAGGCGCTGGAAGACCTTGCCGAAGGGTATAACCAAGGCAAAGGCAAAAGAAGCCATGCGAGAGATCGAGGATCAGCTTGCCAGGGGTATTTATCTCCCCGAAAAGAAGATCCCAATATTTGCAAAAGTCGCAAAGGATTGGCTGGAGTACAAAAAACAAAACGTCAGAAAATCCACATGGACCGGTTATCAAGGACATTTAAAAAATCATTTTGCTGCAGTAAATAACATCAAAATAAACAGGATTACAATTGCAAAAGTTGAAAAGTTTATAAGCGACAAACAGGCCGACAACGTGAATTTAGCAACTCTCCGTAAGCTCATCATTACTTTTAATCAGGTTATGAAATATGCGGTCCGGCATCGTTATATTGACTACAATCCGGTGCGGGACGCTGAAAGGCCCCGTGATCAGGGTAAAGAAAGAAAAGATCCCATAAGAATTTTAACCCCTGATGAAATAAATGCTTTAATAGATGCTACAGCTGACCAAAAGTATAAAGTGCTCTTTAAGCTGGCAATTATGAGCGGAGCCCGCCAAGGTGAATTATTAGGTTTAAAGTGGATTGATGTCGATT
This sequence comes from uncultured Desulfobacterales bacterium, assembly GCA_964594355.1. GTDB lineage: Bacteria > Desulfobacterota > Desulfobacteria > Desulfobacterales > JAUVVS01 > JAUVVS01. The sequence continues at coordinate 555 of CAZQOH010000306.1, read as the reverse complement.
GGTTCAATTACCAAATCCATATCCAGAGGACTTATAACCATAGCAGGTGGTATAAGCCCAAATCTAAAACATCAAACCGTAAAATCGACCTGGGCCCGGCAACGATAACCGAACTAAAGAAGTGGAAGCTTGCCTGCCCGCCATCAAACTTGGATTTGATTTTTCCAAACGAAGCTGGTAATCCTATAGATCAATCAAAAATGTTGAAAAAATTCTTTTTTCCAGCTATAGTTAAAATAGGCATTGAAAAGATCAGGTTTCATGACTTGCGCCATACTTTTGCGAGCCTTTTGATAGAGCAGGGAGAAAATATCAAATACATTCAATCACAACTGGGGCATTCAAGCCCAACAGTAACCCTTGATGTATATGCGCATCTGATGAGGCCTTACAATCAAGAGTCTGCCCGAAAGCTTGAGGATACTGTATTTGGAACAACCGGTAGCAAAATGGTAGCAGAAGAGAAAAAGGGAATTAGCTAAGAAGGTATAACATATTGATATTATTGGTACGCCTGGCAGGATTCGAACCTGCGGCCTACGGATTAGAAGTCCG
>CAZQOH010000305.1:0-3532 GCA_964594355.1 uncultured Desulfobacterales bacterium | reverse complement strand
GGTTTGACCAGCTTTCACCTTTGGCCGAGTAGTTGATCTTAGAATTGTTTTCAAATAAAAAAGCTTCTGGTGGAGCCAGTCGCAATATATTGCAGTAAGGGTTGCGGGACGCTCTTTAACAATTAAATTGAAACAGTATCTAACTGTTATTTAAAAGAATTTATAGTGAAAAGCATGGCATTTTATCACTTCAATACCTCATTAGTGGAGTTTTTATTACCGTACCGGATGTAGAGCTCATAGGAAAAAAACCTTTTTTGTACAGATTAATCGAGATATTAAATTTTAAAAGAAAAGAGCGTCCAGCTTTACGACCGTTGTGCGAGAGATGGATAGAGGATCTTGGCATGAATAAACAGATATGATAGAATTCGATTATGGGAAAACTCGAAAAACTATACGAGCACATTTTGATGCGCAGGTCGGACGCGAATGTACCTTTCGAAACGTTATGTAACCTGCTCAAGCGGCTTGGGTTTGATGAGCGAATCAAAGGCGATCACCACATTTTTACCAAAGACGATGTTGAGGAAATTCTCAACCTACAACCCAAAGATGGTAAGGGGAAACCATACCAGGTTAAACAAGTCAGGGATGTGATCCTGAAATATCATATTCGTATTGGAGAATGACGATGGATAATAAATACGAAATCATTATTTTTTGGAGTTCTGAGGATAATGCCTTTGTAGCCGAGGTTCCGGAACTCCCCGGATGCATGGCCGATGGTAAGACCTACCAGGAGGCTATCGGCAACGCGGAGCAAATTATCGAGGAGTGGATCGAAACTGCCACAAAACTCGGTAGACCCATCCCTCAGCCTAAGGGCCGTCTTGCGTATGCCTGATTAGCAGTGGTGGCCGCACAACAATGGCATGAAGATGGACGGGCTATATCCCCGCGGCTTCGATAAAGGCTGTATTTGCTTAGCTTATTTACTCTCCCACATAGTCCGAGCTTCACTCCGCCCGCCACTTATGCCTGGGTTAGCTGTGCAACAAGAAACCATAACAACATAAAGGAGGTAACATCATGGCGAATGAAAAGAAAAAATTAACAACCAATGCTGGTGCCCCTGTTGCCGACAACCAAAATGTCCTCACTGCAGGCCCCCGTGGTCCTATGTTGCTTCAAGATGTCTGGTTTCTCGAAAAGCTTGCAAGTTTTGACCGGGAGGTAATTCCCGAACGGCGTATGCACGCAAAAGGGTCAGGGGCCTTTGGCACTTTTTCCGTAACCCACGATATAACCAAATATACGAAGGCCAAGATATTCTCTGAGATCGGCAAAACAACAGAAGTGTTTGTTCGCTTTTCCACCGTTGCCGGCGAACGTGGGGCCGCAGACGCGGAACGTGACATTCGCGGCTTCGCCATGAAATTCTATACCGAAGAGGGTAATTGGGATCTCGTAGGCAACAATACCCCTGTCTTCTTTTTGAAAGACCCCTTGAAATTTCCTGACCTGAACCATGCGGTTAAGCGAGACCCTCGCACCAATATGCGCAGTGCGAAAAATAATTGGGATTTTTGGACAAATCTGCCAGAGGCACTGCATCAAGTAACCATAACTATGAGTGATCGTGGGATCCCGTTGTCTTACAGGCATATGAACGGTTACGGTAGCCATACGTTCAGCCTGATTAATGATGCGGGAGAGCGACATTGGGTAAAATTTCACTTCAAGACTCAACAGGGCATTAAATGCCTTGCTGACGCTGTGGCCGAAGCACTGATTGGCACGGACAGGGAAAGCCACCAGCGAGACCTTTATGAAAGTATTGAGAAGGGAGAATTTCCCAAGTGGAAAACGCAGATCCAAATTATGACTGATAAAGACGCGGCAAATTGTCCTTTCAACCCCTTTGATTTGACAAAGGTTTGGCCGCATGGCGATTATCCGATGATTGATGTGGGTATTCTCGAACTGAACCGCAATCCTGAAAATTACTTTGCAGATGTGGAACAGGCGGCATTCAATCCCGCAAATATTGTTCCTGGCATTGGTTTCTCTCCAGATAAGATGTTACAGGGGCGTCTTTTCTCTTATGGAGATGCTCAGCGCTACCGGCTTGGAGTCAATCACCACCTGATCCCTGTCAACAAACCACGCTGCCCGTTTCACAGTTTCCATAGAGATGGAGCTATGCGTGTTGATGGCAACCACGGCAGTACACTAGGTTATGAGCCGAACAGTTACGGAGAATGGCAGCAACAACAGGATTTTTCCGAACCGCCGTTAAAGCTTTCAGGGGCTGCCGCTCACTGGAACCATCGGGAAGACAACGACGATTATCACAGCCAAGCGGGTGATCTTTTCAGGTTAATGAATGCTGAACAACAAAAGGTACTTTTTGAAAACACGGCCAGGGCCATGGGGGATGCCCCTCGAAACATTAAAGTTAGGCATATTGGCAACTGCATGAAAGCCGACCCAGCTTATGGTCAAGGAGTGGCTTTGGAAATGGACATCCCTTTGGATGAAATTAAATAAAAACATCATCAGCTAACCAGGCGCTGCACATTGACCGCAAGGGGCGCGGGCTTTTTGCCTGTTGCTCCTTGTGGTGTTTCAGTTGCTTGTCGCATGGGTTTTCGTCCCCTTGCGGCAAGTGAGCTTGATCGTTCGGCGGGGGATCTAAAGTAGTTGAAGATGAATTTAGTGGCTACCAGAGAGAACGAATTGGGTATTGTGTAACAAGCGGGTCAGGGGTAAGAATTGTAAGAGAATGTTCAATCGCCTGACATACAAGCATACGGTCAAAAGGATCTTTGTGCGGAGTAGGTAGTTTACATAGGTGCAACGTATCTTGTTCCGATAAATCTAAGCTGGTGACCATGTGTCTTTTTCGCTCTTTGGGAATAAATTTATCAGGTGAAAGAGGGAGAGCCAATTTGCCCAAACGAAATTTAACATTGATTTCCCAGGCAGAAACAGCACTTAGATAGACTTCATTTTTCGGGTCGGCAAAAGCGTCAATTGCCGTAGGTGACAGCTCTTCACTACCCTTAGTCAACCAAAGAAAAGTGCAGGTGTCTAGTAGAAATTTCACGAATCTTCGCCATTAAAAGCAGCAACAATATCGTCCGGGAGAGGATCAAAAAAAGCTTCGCTAATTTTAAAGTCAGGATATTCTTTGCCAGCCAGACCAATTGGACGTTTTTTATTTGGGGGGGCCGCAATCGGTTTTATTTCAGCAATAGGTACATTCCGTTTACAGACTATAACTGTTTCTCCATTGCTGACTTTTGCAAGGAAGCTCGAGAAATGGGTTTTTATTTCATTTATGTTTAGGCTTATCATGGTCTTATAATAAGTCATAAAGTTGGTCATGTCAACGATATAATTACTCAAAATAGAGAAAATAGGGGTCAAGTCTACATTTGACCGTTGGCCAACAAAATATCAAATTGTCCGAAGTGGTACGTATCTTTTTATTTGATGAAACAGAGCAAAATATAACGTGACAAAACGTGGCAAATGTGACTGGCAGGTACAAGATGGCATTGATAACGGTCAAATGTAGACTTGA
>CAZQOH010000304.1:0-3547 GCA_964594355.1 uncultured Desulfobacterales bacterium | reverse complement strand
CTCTTTTTATATTTTTAACTTGGAATAACTGTCTTTATATGATTAATAATGAATCTTTATTATCTTTTCAAGAACAATTTATGCAGGTTTTAGTAAAATTGTCCTGTCTATAGGGTATGGGAAAATTAAAAGCATAAAAGAAAGGGAAAAAGTATGAAAAAAATAGCTTTTGCCGGAACAGATGGAAGAACTTTATTGTGCGCCTTTGTTATATCGACGGCTACAAGCGAAATTCATAAAGATGAGTTTGAAGGAGTAGTTGTGCGAGGCACTCCTGCTATGCCGAAATATACAGAAATGATTAACTGGCCCGTACAATTTTTTCCTACTGTGAGTAATTCTATTCAAGATTATGCTGAAGTCATCATCAATGCCCTGAAAAAGGGACAAATAGACTACGTTGTACCGATGCCCGAAGCACTATTGTTTGATGGGCTGATTGACATTGTTGAAGCTGCCGGTTTTGGGGATCGTATTCTTGGGTTAAGTAAAGCTGGTGCTTTTGTTGAAGCTGATAAGATAGAATGTAAAAAGTTATGCCAAGAGGCAGGTATTCCAGTAGCATCATCATGGAAAGAAGTTGATGCAAAAAATTATGAAGATACATTGCAAACATGTTTAAATTATATAGATGAATTTGGTGGAGCAGTGTTGAAGTATCCCTACAGCGCAGGAGGAAAAGGTGCTCGAATTATTTTGAACTCTTGGGAAATAAGAGAGGTTTATGATACTTTACTTAAAGATTACAAAGACAATTATAAGCAGATGTTTGGTAAAAAAAGAAAATGGCCGCTTTTAATTGAGTCCCTGATGTCCGGGGTTGAAATAAGTTTTACCATTTTGGTTGATAACAGCGGAAATTTTCAAATATTACCCACTGCCATGGATTATCCGGAACGTTTTGAAGGACCGGCAAGCAAGAAAAACCCTATTACAGGTGGAACAGGAGCTATTTCTCCCCATCCAATGGAAACTCCGGAATTGATTCAAATGGCGAGAGAAATGGTTGCAGCGCCATTAATTAGAGCCCTAAAAAAGCAAAAGTTCCTGCGGCCGTGTATTTTATATCCCGGCTGTTTTGTTTCTTTTGACTGTTATATGCGCCCAACTAAAATCCGTGTTAGTGAAATAAATATCCGCCCTGGTGAACCGGAAACACAGCCGGTTGTTCGAAGATTAAGGAATCTCGGCACCCTTATCAAAGCTTCGCTTGATGGCGAATTACATGAAATCGAACCGGAAGTAAGGACGGATCAAATATCGATTTGTATAGCTTTGATGACAGGACCTGGTGGTCCCGACGGTCAAAAAGGATACCCATGGTCCTGTACAAAAGGGGAGCCAATAGAGATTGATTTAAAATATATGAAAAGGAAAGGAATTCAAATTGTTCCTTCAGCTATGACATGGTCGGAAGAAGATAATATTTTCAAATCAGACGGTACGCGGGTTGCTTATTTGAATGCAAATATAACAATAAAGTCAAATGAAACGCGAGGAGAAATAGCCGATCGGCTTAGAAAAAGACTGCTAACGTCTTTTGACAACAATAAAATCAGGGTAATTCCTCGTGAAAACATCAAAGGCAATAGATTAGATTTAAGGAGAGATATTGGATCCCACTATTTAATGGCGGAAAAAATTTTTTAGCAACCACTCAACTATCTAACATAATGGTGGCGATGCAGGGATTTGAACCCCGGACACTGCGGATATGAGCCGCATGCTCTGACCACCTGAGCTACATCGCCACAATAGAGACTATTGAAAAAGGTATCCCGCTATTCTTAATGATTTTAAGAAATAATGTTCGACAAAAGAGGATGTTTTTCAAAGGTCTCTAATAACCTATTTTATAGGTGTTGACCCTACAACATTTATTGTGAATTCTTCTAGATTATTTGGAAGTTTTGAAAATACTATCATAAATGGAATAGCTTTGTTTGGTCTAACCTTTGCATTCGACTTATTATCACCAAAGCGGTTTGCAAGTCGCTTGTTAATTATATCCAGATCCTTGGTGGCAAGATCGAGATCTGATATAACATTACCACAAAATACCGTTTTTGTTTGTGCAAGCTTCTTTCCCTTAGTAAAGAGCTTTCCAGTTATTTTAATCACACCGCGGGCCTTTGAATATTCATTTTTAGCTCGGCCTGTTATCACAAAAAGCTTTCCAGTTTTAGAATTTTCTACAAATTCACTCTTTATATCAAAAGTGTTTATTTTAAGATTGCCAACATCTTGAACTTTGGGTTTAAATAGGTCAGAAATGTAAGGAATCTTAATATCTACGCTGCTTAAGAGCTCAGAGACATAAGGAATCTTAATTTTAATATTCATGCTGCTGAGTAGTATATTGGCGGCATAAGCACCTCCTCCTAACAGCACAATAATCAATATAATACGGAACGGCATACCGAGCGATTTTTTCTTAGTAGGTTTCTTTACAGGTTTTGATTTCTTATCCGTAATGTCTTCATCTTCTTCTTCCATCTCCTCAACAGACTCTATTGATTCATCAGGTTTTTCAGCTTCAACCTCATCTGTAAAAGATTCCATATCGAATTCTGCTGTCTTCGCATCAACTTGTTCTTCTATTATTTCTTCCTCGACAATCACTTCTTCCGTATCTAATTCTCCCTGAGCACTATCTTCAATTTCTAATTCGATACCTTCCATCTCAATTTCAACATCTTCTTCACTCTCTTCGCCCTCATCAACATCAAGCATTTTCTCAATGTCTGTTGTATCAAATTCGACTGTTTCAGCTTCCTGATCTGATTCTTCCTCAGCCCCAACTTCAGCCACAGGTTCCTCTTCCGGTTCAAGCATTTCTTCAATATCTGATAAATCAAATTTGTCATCATCTTGTTCAACTTCTGCACCGGCTTCATCTGAAACCATTTCTACTTCAGATTCTAAATCCAGATCCAAATCAAGATCAAGATCCTCAACCTCATCTTCACCTGCTTCAGCTTCAGCCGTAGTCTCTTCAGCACCTTCCTCTTCTTCGGGCTCTAAATCCTCCAAATCAAGTTCATCCCCACCTGCTTCGGCCTCAGCCGTCTCTGGGGCTTCATCTTTCTCTGCAATCTTATCTAAATCGGATAAATCAAGTTCATCTTCATCTGCTTCAGCCTCAGTCTCAGCTTCTTCCGGACCTTCTTCTGCTTTTGGCTCCACAACTGCTTCCGGTTCAAGATCACGATCTTCCTGTGCTTCATCAGGAGTTTCAGGTTTTTCAGCTTCAAGATCAGGTATAACCTCCGCGGTTTCTTCGAGATCTTCCATTGGTGCAGGCGGATAGGCTATAAAAACACTTTTACATTTTGAGCATCGAACCTTAGAACCAGTTTGTTTTAATAGGCTTTCATTTAAATTGAAGCCGGACTTGCATTCACTACAAGTAACAATCATTTTATATCCTCACTCATTGAGACCTTTACAAAACGCCCCCTTTTGCCCAATTTCTGTGTCAGGCTCAAATTGTAATCCTCAAAATACTCAATGTATTCCTGTGGTTAAAATTTTCGCCTTCCTTGAA
>CAZQOH010000303.1:0-3551 GCA_964594355.1 uncultured Desulfobacterales bacterium | reverse complement strand
TAATAGTATAATTTCCCAAAGCCTGAATTAGCATAGGATTTGTATAATATAACAAATTTAGGCATTTTAACTCATTTGAGTTTCTTAGTGCTTCGATTCGCAAATATAGTGACGTATTTTATTAAGACGTATTGTTGTAATTGCTCACTCAACACTAAGTCCTGAGGCCCTCGACTGAGCTCGGCCGAAGTCTGAATAAATACGTTATCGTATTTATGAATCGAAGGACTTAGTTCTGAAATTGTTTCTTTTTGTAATAAAAATTTTTTCGAATGAGAACTATGCGCTCTAAGTTATTGGTTATTTGTTATTCGTTAATGGGATGATGAAAATCGATCTCCAACAACCTACCTTAAACTAATAACTAATAACAAATAACGATTAACTCTTCCGGTTTATCCTGGCTAGAAATGGGGAGCAATCTATGTTTTTTAAGCTTACCGATGAACAACTCATGATTCAAACCATGGTTAAGGAGTTTTCAAGGGAGGTTGTCGCTCCAACTGCCATGGAGCGAGATCGGACAAAAGAGTTCCCAGCTGAAAATCTTCGAAAAATGGGAGAGTTGGGTCTTATGGGAATGATGATTCCACCCGAGTACAATGGTGCGGGAGCAGATACCGTAAGCTATGTGCTCGCTCTTTCCGAAATTGCCTACTCATGTGCTTCGACTGCTGTTGTTATGTCGGTTCAAAATTCCATTATATGTGAAAGCATATATCAATTTGGGACAGATGATCATAAGGAAAGGTTTTTGAAACCACTTGCAGCAGGAAGGCATTTAGGCGCATTTGCCTTAACCGAACCTAATGCAGGTTCAGATCCAGTTAGACAATCAACAAAAGCTGTTTTGGATGGCGATTTTTATATTTTAAATGGAACCAAACGATTTATTACTACCGGCAAGAACGCAGATACAATAATTGTCACGGCAAAAACAGATGAGGCCAAACGACACAAAGGTATAAGCGCCTTTTTAGTAAAAAAAGATACACCTGGATTAATTGTTGGAAATTTAGAAGAAAAATTAGGGTTACGCGCTTCTGATACTGTAGATCTAATTTTCGAGAATTGTCGAGTGCCTGCAGAAAATATACTGGGTAATGAAGGTGACGGGTTCATGATTGCCATGTCCGGTCTGGATGGCGGACGTATAGGAATTGCAGCGCAATCCATAGGAGTTGCACGGGCAGCTTTTGATGCCGCGGTAAATTATGCAAAACAAAGGGAACAATTTGGCCGGATGATATCTAAATTTCAGGGTTTGCGATGGATGATTGCGGATATGGCCACGGAGATAGAGGCTGCTCAGCAACTCATGCTTTCTGCTGCAGCAATGAAGGACAGGGGGGAAAAATATACAGTCCAAGCTTCAATGGCAAAGCTTTTCGCATCTGAGATGGTAAATCGATTAACGGCAACGGCCCTTCAGATTCACGGTGGTTACGGATTCACTAAAGAGTATCCGGCAGAGCGGTTTTACAGGGATGCTCGGGTTTTTACGATTTATGAAGGCACTTCAGAAATACAGAGAGTGGTTATTTCCAACCACATATTACAGGATAAGCGTCTTCCCTGAACAAACATCCTTTTATTAGTTATTCTTTCCTACTTTTTTTATTATTTTTTTCGCTTTAGACAATGCTTTAGTTGTTTCTTTCAAACGCTTGGCTAAAACTTCTGAAAATCCTTTAAAAAGCAAGTAACTGATAATATACCTATTTTCACCTACTAACTGATCAATTTGTGAAATATCTGTTACCAAACAGGTGGTTTTATTTACAGCATATACAGAAGCAAGCTTGGCTGAATTATCAATAATTCCCATTTCACCAAAAATATCACCGGTACGCTTGAGGACAACCAGCTCTTTTCCGTCTTTGATTATTCTAACTTTCCCGGAAACAAGATAGTATGTCGAGGAATCAAAGACGCCCTCTTTAAGGATTAATTCTCCCGATTTATAATTCCTTATGTCGCTAATTCGCAGCAACTCTTGGAATTCCTTTTTGGATAGAGCCTCCAATATCGGTATCTTTCTCAATTTTTGTATGACTTTGCGGTTGTATTTTAAATATCCGGAATCAATTTTTCTTTTTACCATGTTTAAAGTTCTCACTTTTGTTAATCTGTAAGCGCCTTTTTGATCTTGTACATAGCTTTTTGAACATTCTCATAACTATTGAAGGCGCTGATTCTGATGAATCCCTCCCCACATTTTCCAAATCCTTCCCCTGGGGTGCAAACAACCCCGGCTTGGGTCAGAAGCAGGTCAAAAAATTTCCAGGAGTTCATTTTGCCTTCCACCCAAATGTAAGGAGAGTTCTCCCCGCCCACGCATTCAAATCCAAGTGCAGCCAACTTCTGCCGAACCAGAGCTGCATTATTCAAGTAATAGTCTATGAATTCTTTGACCTGGGCTTTTCCCTTTTCACTGTATACTGCTTCGGCCGCTCTCTGAACTGGATATGGGACTCCATTAAACTTTGTAGAGTGACGCCTATTCCAGAGTGAATGCAGGGAATGTTTGTCTCCATTACCGTCATATGCCATGCATGTCTTAGGAATCACTGTGTATGAGCAGCGGGTCCCTGTGAATCCTGCTGTTTTGGAGAAACTTCTGAATTCAATCGCCACTTCCCTGGCTCCATCTACTTCGTATATGGATTTGGGCAAAGAGTTGTCATGAATAAAGGCCTCATAAGCGGCATCGTAAAGGATAAGGGCTTTTTTTTCATGAGCAAAGTTCACCCATGTCTGAAGCAAACCCTTGGTGATAGTGATACCAGTGGGATTGTTGGGAAAACATAGGTAAATCAGGTCTACCGATTCGCTGGGCGGTTCGGGTATAAATCCGTTTTCCCTGGTGCTCTCCATATATAAGATCTTCTTATATCTGCCGTTATTAAATTCACCGGTACGACCGGCCATGACATTTGTGTCCAAATATACGGGATAGACCGGGTCTGGTATGGCGACGTTGATGTTCGTATCAAAAATTTCCTGAATATTTCCCGTGTCGCACTTGGCGCCGTCACTTACAAAAATCTCATCCGAAGAAATCTCTGCTCCTCTTGCCTGGAAATCTTCGGCTGCAATTTTCTCGCGTAAAAATTGGTAACCTTGGGAAGGCCCATATCCACGGAAGGTATTGCTTTTAGCCATTTCATCCACGGCCCCATGGAATGCTTCGATGCAAGCCTTCGGTAGAGCCTTGGTAACATCTCCAATACCGAGTTTGATAATCTCTTTATCGGGATGATCCTTCTGAAATGCTGCAACCCGATTGGCTATTTCTAAAAATAAATAGGAAGCCTTAAGTTTCAGATAGTTTTCATTGATCCTTATCATAAACAAGCCCTTGAAATTTGCTGCATTAATTTGAGATCTTTGCACAAAAGAATAACAAGGAAAATTTCCCATGTCAATTCAAAATGCTTTACAACGCTTTCATTTAGGATCTTTAACTTGACAATCTTCAGGTTTATTGAATACAATTTTGATGGTTTCGTAAAAAGTACAATTTGCTCGCTCTGTGACCATTTTTGGGA
>CAZQOH010000302.1:0-3555 GCA_964594355.1 uncultured Desulfobacterales bacterium | reverse complement strand
TATAATGAATGGATCTAATTGTGAATTAGCATCTGCAAATTATGCTCATACTGATTTCATGACAGATTATGTTCGTCCCATGCACAAAATCCATATATGCAGTAACAAAAGCAAGAAGATTTTATATGGGTTCATATGTTTATTTGGAACATTTAGGTATACTGCCTTGCTCTCTAGAAACTTTAAAAGCATTCTTGAATTTTCAGATATTGATCATACAATTGATCCTGTTACTTCTAATTATATAGAAGGAAATCCATTTTTTAGAGCCCCACAACTTAGCATCAATCAAATTGTGTCACCAGAGCATTCAAAGCAACAGGTGATTGAAGGGCTATCAATTGGGTTCGAAATAGTATCAAAATATGTTGATGGAAATGAATTTCTTAAAATTGAAATTGAATAGTTGCTTTAGCATAACATCGGCGTTCACAGGACGGCGAGGACCGTGCCGCCTGTGACGCCGGACGTTATGCTTTAATTGACCAACAATATCGAATCGTATATTAACGACAAATCTATGCCAAAAATGAGAAACAGATTGAAAAATCAATATTCTGGATTTGTCCTTACATTTGAGCCAGCGAGAACGGAATGGCTTGCTGATCGTTTGTATCCTGATGCAGAAATATCTGAGTCATTTTCTGCCATTGATTGGGAATTTGAACGTAGGGAATTATTGTTTCTAGTGCTCAATACTAATCCTCATTCAATTTCTGCAATGGCGTTAATGGAACGAATGCATGGTAGTGGTGGTTCCGGCAAACTAAAAATGCGAATGTCAAAGATGATTGTCTTTGATGATCCTATAGTCGACGATGAACTGGATGTCGAAGATTTTATTGCTACTGTATCTACGCCTGAAAGGTTAAAACGAACAGACCCGAATACATGGATTGAACTGATCGAAAAAGTCCGCAAACTTCGTCCTTATCACACTGACGAAATTGACCGGCTTATTCTTTATCGGGAAGCGGAGCTACGTTTGTTAGGTCAATCGGATCGTGTGGCGAGATTGAATGAACAACGTGATGGTCTTGGATTAACGCTTGACATAGCACAACTTGACCGTTCAACAGTCCTTAAGGGAATTAAAATTGATAAAACCGGAGAGGCAAATTCAATACTTGACCTGTTGGACACGATTCCAATCCAAGAACGTACCTTGCTTGAACATGATGCGCGCCTTTTCAAATTGTTATTAGGTGAACAAACTTATCATTCTGCTATTTTTTCGAATGGCGCAGATAGGTCGGTTCGGATTCATATAACTGACCAAACAGATATTGAGATAGTTCTTGGTGTAGATTTAATTATATACAGCACAGCTTTTGAAAATTTTCTGCTTTTACAATACAAGAGGATGTCAAAGAGAAATAACGGTTGGGTTTACCAAATCAGCCCTTCCTCGAATCTCTACAACCAACTTAGTTCGATGACGTCGTTTCGGTCTGCCGTAGCTTCACAGCCCTCCTCGCCTCCTACACTCTGGAGTTATCGTCTTAACGACAACCCATTTTACTTCAAGTTTTGCGAACAATTCCGCCCTGATGCACGCGATGATAGTCTTATTCATGGAATTACTATGTGTGAAGCTCATTTGAGAGAATTTTTAGATCTACCAGAATCTCGTGGACCAAAGGGTGGTTTGAGTGTCGGCTACCACAATTGCCCACGCTACTTAAACAACACTGAGTTCATCCAATTGTCGCGAGTGGGTTGGATTGGGGCCGGAATGCAAGCGCTGTCATTGCTCCAAAAAGTCCTTAAAGCAAATCGGAAAGGTGGTCGTGCTGCAATGTTTGCAGTTATTGATAGAGAGAAATCTCAATCGGCCACTGGGAGAGGTCGAAAATTCGACCAAAGAATCGCATAACCTCGCTAATTCAGCCGACGCAAAAAGCCGCGCGGCTGATTAGCCCGTTAGCACCTCCAGAGGACAAAGATCATGAATGGACTTGACAGAGAAAATCTGATTAAAAATCTTAATAGTATCCATAAACAAGGAGTCTCCTATTTTCGCAAGGCATCGGATTTACTTGAAGGTGCAACTTGGTCTTCTGATCCATGGGGGAAAGTAGATAGAAAAGAATTTTGGAATAAGTTGGATTCTAAATTACAAAAGAAAGCCAAGTCAATAGTTTCAAAGATCATAAGTATAGCACCATTAATATCTGAGTCAGCACGCCTTACAACATATCTTTCCAAAACAGATCAAATTGATCTTGGTCACGCAATAAAAGGATTAAGATCATCCGTCCTCCTTTGTCGGTATCGATACTGGGGGCCAGAAGTTCTTCATGATGAAGGAGATGTGCTCGGAGTAACACCAGCCGGTCAGACGGATGATGAAGGTATTCTTCCTTACGAAGCGTTACCGATTTTCGAAGATTGCTACAGGCGTATTATTGATGTTGTTGAGCTTGTGAATCCATTGACAGTCGAAATCGCAGAAAAAAACATAATCACTACTGGTCAGAAATCAGCGGCTATTCAGCCGGACACAGCGTTTATTATGATGTGGATGGACCCGAAAAAAGCCGAATTAGAAGACGTCTACATGACCATAAAAAGGTGTTTTAATAATTTCGGTATTTCTGCTGAACGTGCAGATGACATAGAACACAGTGGCAAGATAACTGAGGAAATAATAAATAAAATCAGAACGTCAGAATTTTTATATGCTGATCTTACAGGGGCAAGACCAAATGTGTATTATGAAGTAGGTTTTGCCCATGCCCTAAGTAAAAAGGTTATTCTTTATAGGAAATCAGATGAATCTTTGCATTTTGACTTGGCCGGGTATAATTGCCCGGAATACAAAAATCTCTCCGATTTAGAAAATAAGCTTACCCGCAGATTGGAAAGTATGACTGGAAGAAAAATAAGGAAAAGGAAATAGTGCTAACCATGCTCTTTCAGCGGATCGCAAAAAAACGCGCCCGCTGAAGAGCGGTGTTATACTTTATAAGGAATTACATATGGGCAATATTACAGGCATCGATGATATTGGAACAATGAGCGCAAAAAGCGAAGGGTGGTGCTATTTTTCAATACCTGAATCATTAAAGCCTGATTTTATAGATAAATCTAAAAATATATTATCTGGAAGTAAGCTCAAAAGTTTTCATGGTAAGGAGTTTAAAAGAAAAAGAATTGAATCTTACAAAGCTTTTTTAACCTTGATCAAAAACACATTAATCAAAGCTGACGATACTTTGCTCGCCTGCACTATTTTAAGTGAAACTTGGAAAAAAGAGTACACAGGTTTTTGCACCCGCCTTATTGATAAATCATATTCTTCAACGGATATCGACATAAGCCATTTAATTAAAACATCCTCTAAACTTGCTTCACCAATTTTTACATTTATGCGGCTTACTGAAAAATTTAAATCAACTCATACTTCAATCGTAGAAATCGATGAAAATTCAATCTTAAGAAATTTTCCAGGGCAGACTATAACGGTCGGTAATCACACAATTGATGGGAGTATTCCAATATATCCCAGGTTCCGGACTCAACAAACAAGAAACAATGATATCAGAGGCTTGC
>CAZQOH010000301.1:0-3561 GCA_964594355.1 uncultured Desulfobacterales bacterium | reverse complement strand
ACCATTTATAATAATTACGTATTTAAAATGTTCAATGGTAAACTTGGGTTAAGAAAATTGCTGAATCTTTAAGTTTGAGTGGTGGAGAAACAGCTGCAAATTTAAGAGTCGCGGAAAAATATATAGCAGAGTTTGGAAAGCTAGCCAAAGAAAATAATACCATGATAATCCCTGCAAACATGGGAGATATTTCAGCGATGGTTGCGACGGTTATGTCGGTTCTGGATCATACGAAGCAGAAAGATCAATCTTTATCTTCGTGACTGCGCTGCTATACCGGTTGTCATAAATATGTTCCGATTGAACAGCGTCTGAACTTCCGAGCTAATCGTGGGTACAATTTGAAGCGTTCTACGGCTCGCTGTGCTAAAATTAAAGAACTCGACCTCGCTACGCTCGGGACTCAAACAGCTTCAATTTTTACGCTCCGCTTCGCCAAGAACGCTTAATCAAATGCCCCCAAATTGATTAGCCCGGAAGCTCAGGCGCTGCATACATTCTTTGAAACGAAACGTTATTTTGACAAACACTATAGATAAAAAAAGAATAAACGATGAACCCTAAAAGCTTTTTTTATACAGTAGTAGGTATTACACTTTTTGTAATTTTGCCTTTTTTAATGATTGCCTCTGCACATATTAAAAAAGGTCTTCCTGGAAGAGACTGTACTATAAATAATATTTCAGGTAAGGTTTTAGCCCAGTATAAAATACAATACCCTTTCGATGTAAAATCTAAAAATAGTAAATCTTACTTTAGAAAGTCAAAATGGATTCCTTTGCGGAAAGGATCTAGTATCGGTTCCGGTGCTTTAATAAAAACAGAGGAACACGCTTTTATAGATTTGATGGTAGAAGGTGTTGCTGCTTTCCGGATAAATAAAAATTCTTTAATAAAGCTTGAGCAAATCAAAAGAAAACATAAAAATGTTAACATTGCCTTAAATAGCGGGGAACTATTATGCCGAATAACTGATACAAAATCAGCAAAATCACAAAAGGGATTGGATAAATTTATAGTGACGACTCCAACAGCTACAATCCGAGCTAAAGGTACTATTTTTTACGTTTACTATTTTCCCTCCGAGAAGATTACAAAGGTTGCTGTTCTTGATGGTGCTGTAAATTTTGACCCGAATGATAATTTATCTTTTGGCACTAGGGTCTATAGTGGAAAACAAGCTCAAATCACACCTGTCAACCAACATACACAATTAGAGAATATAACCCCGCATATTCGTGATGAACTTCTTGAGGCTAAACGATTAAAATTCAAGTCATCCGCTAGTGATAACTGGGATGAGATTATGAATCTAGTTATTGCGTCACCATTTTATAATAAAGCACTAAAGATTATAACAAACTATGAGATGAAAATTTTTAAAAGAGCGATTATATATCATGCGCGTTTGCTTTGGAATAATACCGTACCCAGTACATTGCAATCCATTGAACTCGAAGATGGAGACTACGCAGATCCGTGGGACACAGAATATTTGTATGAGAAGATCGAAGCAAATAAGGCCACACTTATATCTGCCGGGCCTGATAAAATATATCACACTCCGGATGATATTTTCATGTCTATCAATTTATGATAAGCTTATTTTTCCTGCCAGCCATTGCGCAAAAACTTACATAACTGTCTCAAACAATGATAATCAAAAAAACCTGTAACCGTATAATATATAATGTTCGATAAGGAGAGAAATATGCATATTGAAACGAAATGTATTCATTCAGGCGAGGGTACTGATACAATAACCAAAGGGCTTAATACACCTATATTTCCCTCATCATCTTATGAATATTTGGATGCAGAGGAGGTGGCTTATCCAAGATATTTTAACACCATTAATCAAAAGGTAATTGTGCAGAAAATCTGTGAACTGGAGGATGCCGAAGATGGTATTATTTTTTCGTCAGGCATGGCGGCCATAAGTACAGTACTTCTTTCTTTTTTAAAGGCTGGTGATCATGTTATCTTACAGGATGAAATATATGGTGGTAGTCATGCCTTTGTAGAGATGTTTTTTGAACGATTCGGAATATCCTACTCTTTTGTTGCTACAAATGCAGAATCCATCGAATCTGCGATAAAGCCGAAAACACGCATTATATATATTGAAACCCCGACAAACCCTCTTTTGAGTATTATAGGTATTCAAGAAGTTGCTGACATCGCCAAACGCAATAACTGTATATCGATCATAGACAATACTTTTGCAACTCCCATAAATCAAAATCCTATTAAGCTGGGTATTGATATTGTAGTTCACAGCGGGACTAAATACTTAGGAGGGCATAGTGATCTTTCCTGTGGTGTCGCCGTTACAACTTCAGATTTAGCAAATAAAATCAGAAAAACTGCTACTAATTTTGGAGGGAACCTCAATGCCTTGAGTTGTTACATTTTGGAAAGAAGTTTGAAAACATTATCTATTCGTGTAAAACAACAAACTGAAAATGCTTTTCAAATTGCAAAATTCTTGAATAACCATTCCAGTATTAGAAAAGTTTATTATCCCGGTTTAAGTAATCATCCATGTCATTCTATTGCCTGTGACCAAATGAATGGATTCGGGGCAATGCTTTCATTTGAATTAAATGGTTCAAATTTATCAGTAGATAATTTTATGAAAAAACTAACTATTATCAAACCTGCTGTCAGCCTCGGAGGCATTGAAACAACCATATGTGATCCTCCTAGAACATCTCATGCAAAAGTTTCCGCTGAGGTGCGAGCCAGACAAGGAATTACGGACAGCTTGCTTCGTTTATCAGTTGGAATTGAGAATGTAGATGATTTGATTGAAGATATCAAACAAGCCTTTGAAATATAAATGAACAGGACGCTACCGACAGTAAGAGCCTGGCGGCCCTAACTGCCGGTGAGTTCCCGGGTGCGCTTGTATAAATGGCGCAGGAGGTACAGAAATGGCTCAGATTGGCAACATAGGCAAGACTGCTATCATCCTTGTTCACGCGGTAGTGGGGTGGGGTTATTGCGGTGGACTGATTGCTGTTGGCCGTCAATATTTTTCTATAGACACAACGTTGATAATCCACGCTGTCGGGGCACCTGTCGTATTTACTCTCCTTTCGTGGCTGTATCACCGGAAGTTTGGCTTCACCAGCCCACTTAATACTGCGTGGATCTTTCTGGGTTTAGTGATTGCTCTCGATGTGTTCTTGGTTGCATTGGTGTTCGAGAAGAGCTTTGCAATGTTCACAAGCCTAATGGGAACGTGGATACCATTCGTTCTCATCTTCGGCGCAACCTACATCACCGGCGTGTTCGTTGCTCGGCGGCGATTGAGCGGTTCTGGTGATTCGCTGTAAATAACTCAATGTGAACTTCATATAACACTTATAAGACCTTACACAAAGACGGCTGGAAACCAGGGCCTTTAAGTTGTCTTTTGGTTTTAGAAAAGATTATTACATTATAGTGTTTGTCAAAATAACGCTCCGTTTCAAAGAATGTGATCAGCGCCTGAGCTTCCGTGCTAATCAATTTGGGGACATTTGATTAAGCGTTCTTGGCGAAGCGGAGCGTAAA
>CAZQOH010000300.1:0-3571 GCA_964594355.1 uncultured Desulfobacterales bacterium | reverse complement strand
ACCGTCTCTTTAATATACCTTAAATCTGTCCACTTTCCTTTGAACCGATACAATTTACAATATGATATCTAAACCAATATTAAATTTGTCTAATCAGTAAAAATAATACCCAAAATACTAGTTATTCAACAAATTCAACAACGTTCCCAAGATCACTAACGTCCCGTAGATATACTTTAAAAGGGGTAAAGTTATAATCGAATAGACGTCCCAGAGATCCCACTAAGTACTATGAATTTCGTCGTGGCAAACTGTACAAACAGTGAGGAGGTTTTCTTCGATATTCTTACCGCCTTCCATATGGGGTCTAATATGGTGGAGTTCAAGGTGCCTGGGATCGGATCGGTTCCATTCCTTATGTGTCCACTCACATTTTTGGCACTGGCAACTATCTCTCCGTAGGACTTTGCGTTTGACTCGATCAGAGATATTTCGATCATGTTCAGGACTTTGCCGGTCCGCTTCTAAAAGATAAACTCCGACATTCAAATCGGGCCTGCCTGTGTTCTTAGTAACAACAGGCCACCCATATTCTGTTCTTAGTTCACGTACTCTTCGTGCCCATTCCGTTCTATCTTTTGCTACATATCGAAGTTCCTCACCAGTAATTATTTTTCCAACGTTTGCGCGAAAAAATTTGAGTATTTTATCTCTGACGGAAACAGTTTCTCTACGAATTTCATTAGCAACTTGCCATCTGAATGCTGCTTCTCGATCTTGATCAATGCTAACCAAAATATAATCGGCTGGCCTCATCGAAGATACGTCAACATTCTCGATCGGGAATTCATCTTCCTCGGCCATTTGTTTGGCGGTAACTCCGCTAACTATAGACCAGCCAAACTGCACCTTTAGCTCACGAACTCTGCGAGCATATTCCTGAATGCCTGAAACGACTAAAAGTTCATCTCCGCCAATAACCGTGTAAGGATATTTTCTAAAATAGAATAAGATACGACCTATAGCGCTTCGGGCTGTTTCTTTAGGGATTAAAGACTTCCCCAAATTTCTTAAGTGATGATAACAAGGAATTAATGCTAAAACTTTTTCTCTTAGATCACCGGATTGAAGCTCTTTCTCAAAATTGGTTATTAGATCTACCAGTTTTTTTCTTATAGTTTCAGAATCTTCTAAGTAATTATTTTCAGACATTTTTAAATTGACCCTTCTTAAAGTTTTTCAAAAACACGTTAAGCTTTTTGCTGAGCTTTTCAATTTCTTTTACCTCACACCCCCAAACAATAATAGGTTCCCATCCGTTTTCTTTTATTTTATGAATATTTATAGAATCTCGTTCGATGGTTTTGTCTAATTTAGCATTCCAAAAGTCGACGTTGGTTGAGGGTCTTTTGGACCTAGAGCAACCTTTGTGGCCGTGCCAAAAGCAGCCGTGAACAAAAATAACCTTTTTATGCTTTGGAAAGACTATATCAGGGTTGCCCGGAAGGTCTCGTCGATGAAGACGGAAACGATACCCCATACTATGTAGAAGGGAACGAACGACTCTCTCGGGCTTTGTATCCTTGCCTTTAACCTTTGCCATTATCCGGCTTCTTTTTTCTTTGCTGAATACATCCATGGCCGGATTAAGATTTAAGTTTAAAAAGTAAATGAACGACATCCGCTACACGAGCGGCCAGCAAGGGCGGAACCGCATTGCCGATTTGTTTGGCGATTTCTATCTTCGATCCTTTAAAAATAAAATCGTCCGGAAAGCTTTGGAAACGAGCCGCTTCTCTGTGGGTAATGGGTCGATGTTGTTCCGGATGCAAATATCTACCTTTTTCAGGTTTGAAAAATTCAGTTCGAATGGTTAATGAAGGTCGGTCCCACCAAAGTCGCCCGAACAGATCGGTACTGCCGGTTTTTTTTCGTATCCAACATTCGGGGGTTATCTCCGGAGCCACTCTCTGCAAATCAAAACGGTTCATTCCTTCCTTGGGTATGGCACGGTAGCGCTCTTTGCTTAATTGGGTCGGCGATCGGCCGAAATGAATGTCCAAGGGCGGTGGAACGTTTCTGATCTGCGTTCCCTCAGGCGGTGGTAAGTCACCGATAGCATCACGTACTGTTTTCCATTTCTTGCAATCGGGAAGGTATCCTTCATTAGTCATACCCGGCAAACCTATCTGAACATTACCTGAATTGGAATTGTAATGAGTTTTTCTTGGCGGAAATAAAAATGCGGGGTTGTAAAAACGGCATCCGATGATGAATGCCCGAATCCGTTTCTGAGGTACGCCGTATTCGGCAGCCATTAATTTATCCTGCCAGACGTTAAAGCCCATGGACTCGGCAAATCCTACAATCTCACCGTGTTCATACGTTCCCAATAGCTGAGGTACATTTTCCATTATAAAAACGTCAGCGTCGGATCTTTTAACAATCTCCATGAACGGCCGCCACAATTGATTTCGGGGATCATTTTCCCTTTGTTTATTTAGAAGGCTGAATCCCTGACACGGAGGTCCGCCGATTACAACTTCGGCTTTTGGTATCTCAGTTTTAGGGTCGCTTAAAATATCAACAATATCGCCGTCAATGCAATGATTACCGAAATTCGCATTATATGTTTCAACGCAATATTGATTAAAATCATTCGCCCATATCGGTTCGAATGGTTGCCCAAAGCTTCCGGAAAACCCTAGCGTCATTCCACCCGCACCTGCAAATAGATCAATTAAACGATACCTTTTTCGTTCTTTAGGCGAATTACCACTGCTTCGGGCTTCATAGATTGCCTGATCTTCCTCTAAAACATCCAAATTTTTGATGTTGTTTATCTTATACATTAAACCTCTAAATAGGTAAGGGCTTGAGGGGCAGGGTATTAGTTTCTAGTAAATTTGATTAGCATTAATCGTTTCGGACTTCAATCTTATATAAAATTTTACATCAGTTTATGTTCTATAGGATGTCCATAAATAAGTAAATAAATGAACTTGGGAACGTCCTTTACTAGTTGAACTTATTTTTTTTCGGTACACGGTTATCTCTGAGTCAATGCCTTTTCCTTAAAACCATTTATCGTTTAGCAAAAGTTTCTTAGAACGATGGCCCCATCGCTTTGGCAAATTGCCCTCATTGATTGATTCGAGATAAGGGAGTAGCGCACGCTTTTGGCCTATAATCCACATACCCATTTGATTTGCCAAAATGAAAGTTTTAGCTGGAGGTTCAGTGAGGTGTAAAATTATGAACTCAGGAATGAATACGAGTTCGAAAATGTATTGAATTTTTTAACAAATCACAAAGTTATCATAAACTGTGAGATATGCATTTGTCAAATATTTTCGGGTAATAAAGGGTGGCTTGATGATGAACCCTGTAAGGATTGTATTTTCTTACCACAGAGATGGGCAGAGAACACAGAGATGTTTTTCATATTTCTTTTCGCTGAGAATGGCGAAAAGAAATAAAGCCAAGCCCTGCGGGCAAAAGCAATTCAATTTTTTGTTTCTTTGCCATATGTTTTCCCTATTGCACGAAATTTGGGTATCCCCACCTCGCCATTCACTTAACCCAAGTTTACCATTTTTGGGGTAAAAATTGATAAAAATAGGTATATTTT
>CAZQOH010000299.1:0-3583 GCA_964594355.1 uncultured Desulfobacterales bacterium | reverse complement strand
ATGGGTGGCCGGCTTCGCCCGGAATCGGCGGCCGGAATCGCGCGGAATATGCACTTATTTATGGACGTCCCGCAAATCCCTCCATTGTAGCAGTCGGCTAGATTAAGTCTTTCATGTATCAAGGGGCAAATGATTAAAAATTGCTATTTTCGTTTTAGCTAAAATGTCCTTCGCTTTTCCAGCAAGGTATCTATTATGATATATTTTCTTACTATAACCTGATGTTGAAATATAATTATGTAGTGAAACCAGTCTGTCCTCACACGCTGAGCAATAATCTTCGAGTAACTTTCTCAAACAAAAATGCTCAATTGAAGTTTCCAAATTTTCTAAATCGTCGATAGTCATTAAAATTAAGGGCTTTACCCGCATATCTCTTTTCACAAATTCATCACTCCTATTTTTCAAATCAGGATCAAATATAGTTTCAAACTCATCAGCTAAAAACTTACCACAGACTGGAGCAACTAATAAGGGATCGTGCACTAATAAAATTGGAAATATTACCTTTGCCTTATTAAAAACCCTGGATAGTCCAAGAGTGGATTCTGATGAAATTTCACTTGCGATCCTTGCTAGCTGTGCGACTCCCTTAATACTTATCCTATCGCCATGTAATTCACTAAGACTGTATTTTCGACGAAGGTGCGAAAGATAGATTTCATAGTCGTCAGTTAAAATCATATCCTCTCTTATAAGCACAGCTTTTATCTCAAATAGCATAATATGGATCACGTCGTTAATCAGTGCATCCGCTTCTAAATTACATTCTGAAGTCGTTGTTTTAATTTCAAAATTACATTCTAAACGCTTTGGATATTGATTTGAAAAATCAGGAAACATACGCTTTAATGTGTTACATGTATACTCTTCAAAAGCATCACCAAAGGCTCCAAATATTTCATTCCCTCGTTTTTTATGCTTTTCCAATTTCAAAATATGAAATAGTGGCCCAATTGTTGCCTTCTCGCAGAAGAAATATGGGTCAAGAATTATAGCTCTTCCATCTCTTGCCTTAAAGATCGGTTTTTCTCTTAAACTGAGGGTGTCATATGGCGGAATATCTTCAAATACATTTTCACTCGCTTCGGCATTTTTCCATAACCCTTCCTTTATTTCGTCAGTGCCCTGTGATTCGTTGTAAAGAAATATTTCTAAAGTTTTCTTGTAGGGGGTGCCATCACCTATTGTACTTGAATTGAAAATACCCGGCCCCATCTTCTCCATATAGGGGTTAAGATAGTTCGTCAAAATCGATGCAAGACAGATATAGTATTGTTCAACAGAGATCCCATATCCTTCCAAAAAATCATCTTCAAATGTAATAAAACGCTTGGGAAAGTGTTCTAAAAATAGAGCACAGCCCCTTCCAAGAGTTTTTGACATATCAGGAGGGGAAGACATACTTTCAACACTTTTTCGGATTGGCCCTAAAGCCCTTAGACGCGCCTTTTCCACACCACCATCTAATGAAAACCTGGTGCCAAATACGCGTTTAGCCCATAGGTCGCTTGCAATGAGTGCTGCTGTTCCAAATTTTTTTCTTATTTTTATATCTTCAAAAGTGTTGCCATCGCCCGGCAAATCACTACAAAAGAGAACAACCCATCGAAGAAGTTCAAGAATCTGTCCTCTAAAGAAAATTGTAACTCTTTCGGGAGTGCCTCCATGTTTTCTAATAAACTCGTTTACCGTATCTATTTCGGATTTCCCAAAAAATTGGCTCAATCCAAATTGCTGGCGGGCCACATGACTAACCTTTTCAGTTGGAATTGAAATTGCGTTATTAAGGCGGGCACACCAAAATACCGAATCTGTCAAGCTCAGATCTGTTAGTAGCTGTTTGAGTGTCTCAATGTTGCTTTGAATGCCTGGGAAAATTTCTGAAACTGGAACGAATACCCCTGTATAGTTATGAGTTTTCATTTTAAGGAATCTTTAGAGAATGAATCCCTCAAGTGTCTAACGATTTGGCTGACCGGCTAGCAAAGACAAGCGCCAAAAGCGCGCAGACTTTTGCCAGTCGGAGTCCAGCCGGAGGTTATACAGTACCTCAGCTCTCATTTATCTTTTTAAGAGATACTGAAAGTTCGTATTCATAGAGATCTATATTAGGGATTTCTGAACATGCCAATCTAAGATCTTCAGATATCTCCCTTGCAATAATGATGCCTCTAACTAGTTGGCTTTCATCAGCATGATTTTTCCTGATCCATGCAATATATCTCAATATCTGACCAACAACGCGGTCATATCCTCTTGAAACTTTAAGCTCAATTACAACATAAGTGTTTGTATTATCCAAAGCCAATATGTCAATGAATCGATTCCCTGCCGGAAACTCTATCCCAGAAATATCCTCTTCTTCATATAGTTTTAGACCCAATTCTATTTGGTGAAGATTTTTTGCAAGAAAGTTCTGAAGGTCTTTTTCATAAGCAAACTCACTAACCTCTGATTCAACGTCGGTTGGCTCAGGTTCAATTACAGGCCCTGGGTCGTCGGCTTTTTTATAAATAGGGTCAGGATCAGACGATGGGTCGTACAAACGAAACTTTTTACTATCAATTTGGAATAATAGGTCGTCGTCTCCATTTGGATTGACACCATAATGGACACGGCTTGGCGCGTTAATTGACATCTTTAGAAGGTGCGCTGAAATGGTGGAATTTTTTATTTTTGGGTATTTTTCCGTGAACCATGAATAGAATTGGTCTCGATTTATTATATCGCTTTTCTCAATCTTTAGCTCATTAACCAAATCCTTAAAAAGTGCCTTTACCGGCTTATCATATATAGCCATTGGGTATCTTCAATCTATTTTTGATATGTATAACTGTTTTGTCACAGGCGCGAGATTTCGTGCGTCCTGTGCACTAAAAGGTTAGCAGACTGCCCGTTTAGGAAAATGTCTCTGATTCCCAAAATTTTCACCCTCGATTAAAGGGATTTAGGTTGCTGAGGTCCTCCTTTGTTGCTTTTGTTTTGCCCAAGAGGAGGTCCTTGCGAATGGCGAGGAAAATAAGGCTGACTAGCTCACCTTCTCTGTCCAGATCGCGTTTTTTCATATCCGCATATCTGATCCATGCGTCATAAGCCTTGATAACATCATCGCTGCCATATAACAGCAGTTGATCTCTGGCTAACATTCGGTCCCGGTCTGCATCTTTTCCGGAGACATCCTCGTCATGCATGATAGCCACTGCAGTCTGGGTGAAATTCCTCAGGAAGTTGCTGTACGCCTCGCGTTTTTGGTCCGCTATTTTGAGCTTCAATTCCTTGTTCTTCTGAAACAGATAGGGGATCACAGCTCCGAACACGGCAATGAGAGCGATAATGATTTCCTTGTATTCTGTCATAATTCCTAACCTGCTAACAATGATCATACCGAAAAAACGCGCTATAACATGGAACAAAATCGCGTTTTACATTCACGTATTTGTATAATTTCCAATTTGTTATGGCTTGTCAAACTCGAATATTGAAATCGAAAAATGTGGAAGTCTTTCTTCTTTTTGCCAATATATCTGATCAGTAGTGTCCGGTTAAGAATCAAATAAATTCAGCTGTTTATGGCCTATAG
>CAZQOH010000298.1:0-3599 GCA_964594355.1 uncultured Desulfobacterales bacterium | reverse complement strand
CTCAGACGCTGCATACATTCTTTGAAACGAAACGTTATTTTGACAAACACTATAATCCAATTATTATTTTTTTTACTAGAAGATCCTCAATACACCTGTGTTCAATGGGAAAACCAGCGATCAGTTTTCAGGCAAATTTTTACCAGCATGAGCATTACAGGTACTTCAATCAGAACACCCACAACCGTTGCCAGGGCCGCTCCGGATGAAAGACCGAAGAGCATGGTTGACGTGGCAATGGCCACTTCGAAATGATTGGAGGCCCCGATCATGGCCGATGGGGCCGCATCTTCGTAAGTAAGATTCAGCAGTCTGGATAGACCGTATCCCAGCCAGAATATCAGATTGGTCTGGATGAATAGCGGAATGGCGATCCAGAGTATAGTCAGCGGATTGGATATGATAACATCGCCCTTAAACGAAAAAAGAAGCACCAGCGTGACCAGCAGAGCCGTAATGGTAATGGGAGTTAAAATGTGGAGAAACTTTTCCTTAAACCAGGTCTCTCCCTTTTCCTTTATTATCATCTTGCGGGATATATATCCGGCCACAAGGGGAAGGGCCACATAAATGCCGATGGAAAGCACCAGGGCCTGCCAGGGAACCGGAAGCCGTCCTACACCCAACAAAAAACCGCCTAATGGACCATAGAGAAAGAGCATTGTTAGGGAGTTGATAGCCACCATTATAAGGGTATGCCCGTCATTTCCTCGGGCCAGAAAACCCCAGACGAGAACCATGGCCGTACAGGGAGCTATTCCCAAGAGAATGCAACCGGCCAGATAGCTCCGCCAGAGGGGTACCTCCAGTACCCTGATCCCATTGACCAAAACCACTTTTCCAACACCGTGGGTACTGCCCACAGGAAGATCGAGACCCAGGGGCATCTTCACATAATCCACGGCTTCGGGACCGATAAAGTTATAAAAGAGAGTTCCCAGGAAAAAAATCGAAATGGCATACATGGTGAACGGTTTGATAGCCCAGTTGACGAACAGGGTCAGTCCAACCGGTTTGATATTCTTGCCGGCCATGAGGACTTCACCGAAATCGATCTTCACCATGATGGGATACATCATGAAGAAAAGACAGACGGCAATGGGAATGGAAACTACAGGTGCTTCACCTACGTAAATGGCCAACCCGTCAAGGTATTTCGCAACAGCAGGAGCAATTTTACCCAGGACAATTCCTGCTACAATTGAGAGAACCACCCAGACAGAAAGATATTTTTCAAAAAAACTTAGTCCTTTGCCTTCTTTATCGATAACTGCTTCGTTTGTCATTATTTTGCTCCTTTTTTATCATCTATCTAAATGAGATTTCATGCCGTAGCCTTTGCCACCGTGTCTTCCAAATATGGACCGAGTAACAGAAAGGTCATCACCCATATCACGGCAAATAGCTTTCTGAGGACTCTCGGGTTTCCTATGCGGTCGAACTTTATTGTGAAAAATAATCTTTTCAATCGACCAGCCACTTCTTGATTTCCTCTACCGATGGGATTTTGCCCACGCTTTTCACATTACCGTTAACCACAACGGCCGGTGTTCCGAATACACCATAGCCTGCGATTTTCATAACATCGGTTACTTTTTCAATCTGTGCCTCAGCACCAGCTTCCGATACTGCGGCTTTAACTTGTTTCTCCGTTTGCTGGCATTTTGGACAACCGGGTCCTAATACTTTAATTTCCATGACTTTCTCCTTTCCAATGTTGATAAATTAATCACCTTGATAATCACGAAAACACGAAAGGGGGGAAGCGCAAAATTTTATTCTCAATTACTTTTTCAGGTTAGCTAAAATAGTGGCCGAAGATCATCCCGCTTACCGTGGCCGTGATTACAACCAGGATAATATAGGCAACAGTCTTTTTGGTGCCCAGCACACTTCTGATCACCAGCATATTCGGCAGACTGAGGGCGGGTCCGGCGAGCAGAAGGGCAAGAGCCGGTCCTTTTCCCATGCCTGCACCGATGAGTCCTTGTAAGATCGGCACTTCCGTCAGGGTTGCAAAATACATAAAGGCTCCTACGACCGAGGCAAATAAGTTTGCGCCAACAGAATTGCCTCCCACTAGGCTGCTCACCCAGCGAGATGAGATGAGACCCTCTGAACCGGGTCGGCCCAGTAAAAACCCTGCAGCAAGTACACCGGCAAAAAGCAAGGGCATGATTTGCTTGGTAAAATCCCAGGTGGAAAGAAACCATGCTTCGGTTTTCCCCCGAGTGGTGGTAATCAGCCACACCAATGCGATTATACCTGTGGAAAAGGCGATGAGCGGTTTATGGGAAAAAAGGAGTGCCAGAACCAAAACGGCTGCCCCAGCCATCACAACTTTATATGTCTTAACCCGGAACCAGGCGATGAGAATCAAACCCAATAGTGCTGCGAAAATTCCGGTCATAAGCCACTTGATACTGTGAATTGCGTTCCATAGACCTGTCGGCTCGGCCGGTTTCCCCCATGTGGCAAAAATGAGAATAAATACCATGATTGCAAAATAGATCACATTCTGCCACAGGGGCCGCTCCACCTCATGCTCGGGCATGTGTAAAGCTGCCTGGGCTTTTTCCTTCTCCTCTTTTCTGAAGAGAAAATGCATGATCAGCCCGATAACAATGCTGAATATAACCGCACTCACTGCCCGGGCCGTGCCGATGGCAAGCCCCAGAATCCTGGCTGTGAGCACAATAGCCAGTATATTAATAGCCGGGCCGGAATAGAGAAAAGCGATTGCCGGTCCTAGACCAGCACCACGCTTCCATATGCTAGCAAAAAGGGGTAAAACCGTGCATGAGCATACAGCCAGAATGGAGCCTGATACTGAGGCTACACCGTAAGCCAGCACTTTTTTGGCACCTGCACCCAGGTATTTCATTACCGCCGCCTGGGACACGAAACAGGCGATGGCGCCAGCGATAAAAAAGGCCGGTACCAGACAGAGAATCACGTGCTCCCGGGCATACCATTTCGCAAGGGCCAGTGCCTCAATCACGGCACCAGTGAAACGGTTGTTGCTAATAGGAAGCCAGAAAAATATCAGGAAAACCCCTGCGACTAAAACCAGCGGTTTCCAGATGGCCTTCCATTCGATAAGACTTTTCTGCTGTTCTCCCTCGTTAATATCGGTAGATCCTTCTATAGCTATCTCCGCGCTTTTTGTGATAATTGTGTTACTCATTTGACATTCAATCTTATCTATAGTTTAGAATTCGTCCGTCTGAGAGCATTACAGTCGGATTAAAAATAAGCATTATATAGTTATATGTATATATAGCTATATAATAAAAATAAAAAAAATTAATTCCGGCAGATCTCTTCACGATCGAGAGTCGGAATTATCTCTATAATTTCGGAGATTTCCGTATCATCATCCAGCCAATGTTTTAAATTTCCTAACAAGCTGGCCGCATATGGGCTTCCTTTTCCAGTTGCAAGATAATAATTTACCCATAAACCATCTTTTTGAGATTCCACCAAACCAGCATCTTCCAAAATTTTAAGGTGCTTCGATACACTGGGTTGGGTTATTTTCAATGCGGCTTGAAGCTCACAAACACACATTGTTTTATGCTGAAGCATCTTAACAATTT
>CAZQOH010000297.1:0-3604 GCA_964594355.1 uncultured Desulfobacterales bacterium | reverse complement strand
GAACGCTTCAAATTGTACCCACGATGAGCTCGGAAGTTCAGATGCTGGTCAATCGAAACATATTTATGACAACCGGTATAGAATTCTTGATTGCATTATGACACATGATTAGCTATGAGCTAAATTTCTTCTGTAACGAAGTTGATGATGAATGCGTTCGCTGTGCTCAAGTTGAAGAGGAAAACTTCGACAAGGCGAAAAGGGATTTGGCAACAGGTCTTTGAGATCTAAACAAGGACTTCAAGCTAATATAAATATGGGCAGGCCAGTATCGTGATTCCAATTGCAAACACGAGTTTTATTGTTGTTCTTCTTCTTTTTATTTTACTGAAATGGGAGGATTTAACTTGTAAATAATTCTTTGTAATTGTATTAATGGTTGTGTCTATTGTTCTGCTTTCAAAAGCATAATTTTTTTGTGCATTAGTGGTTTTAAAAAAGTTAAAATATATTGCAAGTATGAAATTTTCAATAACGACCTTAGAAATTAGCCACCTCATTAAAGAGCATTTAAAACACTTTTCAGCGGCAGGGTTCGATGTGGTTCACTGGAGTGATCATTGGAAATCCGATTTCCTGTATACAGAAACCTATGCAAATGAAATAGCCAGAACAGCAGAAAGACAAAACCTTACTATTCAAACGATACACGGCTTTAGTAGATTAGAGAGAGGTCTTACATTTACAGAAGAAAAATGGCACCTTCTAAATACCAACCGTATCGAATTCATTTACAAACTAGGGGGCGATTGTATTGTTCTTCATATTCCTTTAAACTACTATGAACAGCAATTTGAAATCGATCTAAACCAGTCAAAAAGCTTGATAGACTCGATTCTGCCTGTGGCTAGAAAATATGGAGTCAAAATAGCCATCGAGAATATGGGGACATATTCCTGTAAACATCTCTTTGATTACCTTTTTGGTGTTTACTCTTCTAAGGATCTCGGTTTTTGTTTCGATTCAGGGCATGCAAATATAACGGGTGAACTGGATATTCTTGAGCGTTACCTCGACCGTTTATTCCTAACCCATCTCCACGACAATCACGGAGAAAAGGATGAACACCTCCTCCCCGGACAGGGAACGACGGACTGGGAACAAATAATTCTTACCCTTAAAAAAAAGGCAGATCTTCCTTTTGTTAATCTTGAGGCGGAATGGCCCACCACGATTCCCATTGAGTCGTGGTGCTGTCAAGCCTACCAGTCTATCGAGAACTTGTGGAAGCAATATCATCTCACACCTTTATAAAAAAGTTCTTCAGTTTCCGCCGATGGTTGCCCGGACGACCTTATACCCTTCCTTTTCGAAGGTTGATGCAATAGTTTCCTGAAGCTCTTTTCCCGGCGTCAAAGAAACCATATACCCTCCCATTCCTCCTCCTGTGACTTTTGTTCCCAAGGCCCCTTTTTTAAGACCAAGATCACACAGGTAGTCGAGTATTTCGTGGGAGAATCCGATCTCTCTTACAATCTTGTGATTTTCAGTCATGAGCTCTCCCACACGCTTCAGATTATACGTGTCAAGCGCTTTTCTCATTTCATTAGCCTGTCCTGTGATAGTCTTAAGTCGCGATGAAAACAGTTCAGGATCCTCTTTTTGGTTCCGCTCAACAATACTATCCATGAGCTTTGTATTGGCTGTTATACCGCTGTTAGCCAATACTATTTCGAAGGGTTTATTGATCAGGATTTTCTCAAATATTTTTTGATCATTTTTTATCCGGTAAAAAATGATTCCCCCGTAAGTTGAGGCTGTATTGTCAACACCGCTCGGGGTGCCGTGATAGGCAAATTCTCCCTCCCATCCAATATGGTTTATTTCTTCAGTGGAAAGACCGAGATCGAATTCTTCATTCAACGCCCTAGCGAGCGAAACGCAACTGGCGGCACTGGCACCGGTCCCGCTTCCGGCCAAGAGGGTTCCACCATAAGTAATCTTGATGGGGTTCTTTTTAACATCGATTTTCATAACCTCAAGGATTCTGTTGATTGAGACAACCTGGTCCTTTTTTTTCTTTTCCTTATACCCCGGAACTTCATTACGATTGTCTTCCAGGATCCAATCATCTCCTTCGATTCTTTCTACCTCTGCCATTGTTTCATATGGAAGTGCAGCGACAATAGCCGGAACTTCCTGTAAAACAAATTGATCTCCGATAAAAATCGTTTTTCCAAAACCAGCTCCAACACCCATGATGTTTTCCTTTCATCTATTTTTTGACAGGATTAACAGGATTGACATGATATTTTTTTTATCATGTTATACTTTCAAATATTTTTCGTTCTGTTACCAAACGGTTACATGATTTGTTGCTTTATTTACTAAGAATTTTCTCCATTTCCTCAATCAGTTCTTCTTCCTTGCCAATAGCAACCGTAGTCGCGGCGGTCAGGGTGTGGCAGGCGTCAGAAAAGCCACCAAGCTTATTTGTCGCCTCGGGAAGCAAAACGTTGAGCCCCATTATTTTCCCCGCTCTGATTTCCTCTTCCATATAGGCGGAAACACGCATGGAAATTTTCACTTCATTTAATTTGATAGGGCCAAATCCCGGGATTTCATTGGGGATGATTTGAAAACCCGCAAGGTATCTCTTGGGATCAATATATGTTTTGTCTTTAATTGCGTCACAAAACGCTCCTATCATCTTTACACCCATGGGAGAAAAACGATTTTCTACATGAAACCATTGGATGTGAGACGTCTTTTTCAAAGCGCCTTCTCGAATTTGTTTAATTTCTTTATCAAAAGCCTTGTTTTGTATTGCCCTGAACTCACCTACCATTTGATCCGATTCTGCTGAAATTCCTTCATGACAAACCCTTATACCCATATCCGGTCCCTTTTGATAAAAACCTGCCGCGCCCAAAGTATCAAGATAATCACCCAGCTCATCGCATGGCATTATATCTCCGGAAAGCTTTAAAAAATAATTCTCTCCCTCATCATGTTCTCTTATTTCCATTTTACCCTGTTGAACAGCTTCCATTATGACTTCACGATTCTTGCTTACGAGCCTGCCGTCTACAAAAAACCTGTCTCCTACCGCACCAATGGCCGCGATGTATGCCATATCTTTATTGGCTTGATCCATTGCCAGAGCAAAATGGTAACAGGTCACCGAAGCGGTAATGTCCAGATCGCCTTTAAGTCCGTAAAGATCGGGATCAAGGTTTAGTACTTTGGGATCTGTGGCGGCTTCGGCAACGTGGTGATCCAGAATCAGGGTCAAATTCCTTCCCCTGTTCAGTTCCGAGAGTATAGGCGCAATCCTGCCGGCAAAATCCGCAAATATGAGAATACCGCCTTCCTGCTCATAAATTTTCTTTAAGACTGCCGGGTAAGGTTTTTCAAGGCAGAAACGATGAACCGTATATTCCTCTCTTTCAAAAGCTCTGGTAAGTATTGCCCCTGAACTGAGCCCATCGGAATCATTATGGTGAAATATCTGAATCTCTTTTTTTGGCCATTGCCTTAACACCTGGATAGCCTTCTTCATGTCTTCTATTAATTTATCAAACAATCTTAACTCCTATAATCTGCAAGCATTATATACCGGTTGTCATAAATATGTTCCGATTGACCAGCGTCTGAACTTCCG
>CAZQOH010000296.1:0-3610 GCA_964594355.1 uncultured Desulfobacterales bacterium | reverse complement strand
TTAAATATAATATACTTACCCGGTGCCTCATACCAAGGTGAATCTTTTACGAGCTCCCTTACTATTTCAGGAGATTTTTTATAGCGTTCACCTTCCATTTCTCCTTCTATGCCGCATGAAAGAAAGTATTCAAAGTTTGGGCTCAGTTCCTGAGTATATCCCAGATACCTTTTTCCACCCCCGCAGCCGAAAGAATTTGCCCCAAAACATAAGGATTGCCCTTTCCTGACTTTGCTCAAAACACCAATGAGACACTGATGACCTGTTGACGGGGCCTGCACTAATTCACTATGTCCTTTCTGATCTGAATAATAAAATGTAATTGGGAGTTCAGCTCCATCAAAGTATTTTTCCCACAAAACCATGAACCGATCCTTAAATGCTAAATCCATACTTTTTTCTCCTTTGCAGAGTCGATTTTTTTTAAAGGATATTTGCCAGAGTGCTTTGTGATACTATCAAAAACTAACTTAGGTTTATAAACGTTATTCTTCAGAAATTACAAAATTGGTAAAATCAATATATTAGGGCCATTCAATTCTTTCCGATCTCATTTTTAGTTGCGGATTTGCCGTAATTAAACATTACTAAATATAGATGTAGGTTGTCAAATTATGGAATGAAAAAACTAATAAGGCGGGTTGAACTAGGAATTTGCCCCGAATCTGTTTGTTTAATTCAAGACAATAAGTATTGATTTAGAATCGAAATCGCAACCTCTGAATGCTTGGAGACGTTGTTCACTAATACATTTTTAAAGCATAGACATCTCCTTGATCACTATGCCCAATATCGCGGATTTTTAGCTAATTTATAGTAAAATTCCGTCTTGACAATAAAGCAGTCGTACGGTATCTCAATCTCCGTCGTTTGTATGATAATGAAAATTGCCGTTTGGTTTTCGGCCCCACTGCATATTGGGATTCAACCGGTTATAGTGCACAACCTTAAATTTTCCCTTACTTCGATCCCAAAAAGGGAATTCTTATCATTTCATTCACTTAGAAAGAGTCCAATATTGATTTCTTGGAGTGCGTTCCCTTGTCGCCTTACCTCAAGAAACAACTGAACTGCATGGTTTTTAGCGGCATTTATTCTGTCTTTGATATATATTTTGTTCCTGAAATCCCCAGAAACTGACTGATTTTGGTCATGAACCCATACGCTTGGAGTTATAAAATGAAATGGCTGACAACGATATTCCTTTCAGTATTTTTAATTTGTCTCATCACCAGTTGCGACATATTCAGAAAAAACACCGCACCGTCTTTAGACCAGAAAGATTATGAATATTTCGCTTTTAAAAATGTCAACATAGTCCCCATGACCGAAGAGACAGTATTAAAAAACAAGACCGTACTGATCAAGGGACGTTCCATCATCGCTGTGGACAATACCTCGGAAATAGAAATACCCGATGGTACCCACGTTATCGATGGATCCGGTAAATATCTGATGCCGGGCCTGGCGGACATGCACATACACACCACCGACGCCTGGCAAAGCATGGAATGGCCGGTGTCCCCTATGGATCTGTTTCTGGCCAACGGGGTCACCACCATCCGGGATTTTGGTCCCAAAGGCGACATGACAGATTACGTTTTGCATTGGCGAGATGCCATCACAGAAGGACGGATTGAAGGCCCCAACATCTATGCCTGCGGGGGAATAATTTTCGGTCCGGTCGATAATCCACAGAACGTGGTAACCAGCCAAAAGACTAAAGGATTTGATTTTGTGAAGCTATATTCGTATCTCTCCGTAGATGAATTCAATACTGCCATATCAACTGCCAAGAATCTGGGGATCTATACAGCTGGACATATCCCGTTTCAAGTCGGTTTGGATGGTGTACTGGACGCAGGTATGAATGAAATCGCGCATGTAGAAGAGCTCGCCTGGGAGTTTGTTAATTATGATCGAAAAAAGAATCTGGTGGGATATCCATGGATTCGTTATGTGGCCGAAACCGGCTATATGCAGTTTAAAGAGGAATTTAACCTCGATCCGGAAAAGCTGAATAAAAAAATCGGAAAGGAAATATCTGAATTGGTTCAAAAGCTTCAGTCAAAAAGAATTCCTGTTGACACAACCCTGGCCCCTGATGACGTCATCATGCAAAAGCTATTTCATGCCAAAGAATTTCAAGCCGATCCGATAAACGGTTACTTGCCGCCTAGTTATATGAAACGTTTCCAACAGGGGAAAGAAAAACATCAGGTGATGTTTAAAGGAGGGGAAGATTATGCGCCGTTCAAATATGAATTCGACAAGATACTGCTGAGGGAGCTGAAAAAACAGGGCGTTTCCCTTCTTTTATCTACCGATGCCGGTGGTGGCGGCATGGGTATCGTACCCGGTTTTTCCATCCATCGGGAACTGGAGATTCTGGTAGAAAGTGGTTTTTCACCATATGAAGCCATTGCCACCGGAACAGTGCAAGCTTCTAAGGTGGTGGAAAAGATGATCGGGCGTGATGAATTCGGTACCATCCAGGTGGGCAAACGGGCAGATCTGATGCTGGTAAAGGCCAATCCTTTGGCAGATGTATCCAATATCAATAATCCCCTGGGCGTCATGGCCGCCGGACGATGGTACGATAAGAAAGCTCTGCAGGAAAAACTGAAACCCGGTATCCCCCTCACCGCCGTAGTAAGACACATACATGAACCGGATAACAAATCCTATACCCATTTTGAAATTCTCGTCGGTCCCAAATTCAAGGGGAAACTGCCCGGAGACGTTGACGAGATCTCAATCGTTGGCCCCCAGGGAAAACTGGCTCAGGGAAAAGGAGATTTTCGTTATTTTCCAGGTGTCAGGGGTTTTTGGGCCAAAATACCCGGAAGCCCGAAAGTCGGAACATATGTCTTTACCGTATCCTGTGGCGATCTGAAAGGCATGGCTACCAATACCCAATCCATCGTCAGAAATATCAATTTACCGGATACCACAACCTTATTGCCGGTTTCCGGATCGGTTCTCGAGACCGAAACCGTCACTTTTTCATGGGGTGAGGTGAATGCCCCATTTCCCGTATACTACCGGTTGGAGATTTTTGAATCTCAAGGCTCCCGCATGTATTCTACCGGTTATATTAAAGACATGCTTTCCCACACCATTTCTAAAGGCGTGTTGAAACCTGGAAAAAAATACGGATGGCGGATTCGTGTGGTTGATCAGCCAAGCTGGTTTTCGGTTCAGAACAGGACTCAAAGTAATATTCAAAGCTTCACCATGTCAAAGGAAATCTGATGAGATCGAGTTCCTCCTTATTCGACTAATTCGCGGTTATTATCCTTCGCAAGCATTATTTTATTAGGGTTTTGCGACCCGACCGCCACATAATAAATCTTACGATTGATATTCTTTGCCATCTTCATTTCACTTTTCAGATCTTTTTGTTCTCTCGCAAAGGCGCAAAGACGCAAAGATCAATTTTTAATTGATTTGGCATTGAAGTTTACTAATAACGTGAGTTTTATACACGATAATTTGTTTATACTTTCAGGATTCAGGATGTTTTCACATAATTTTCTTAATTCATCACTATTTTATATCACTACTGTCCCAACGTTATTCAAATAATTTCAACTGTTTAAAAATACCA
>CAZQOH010000295.1:0-3616 GCA_964594355.1 uncultured Desulfobacterales bacterium | reverse complement strand
ATGTCGCCCCACGCCTTGGTGCAGGAATACATCAACTTAAATGAACATCTCTACGCCTTGGTGAGCAATGGATTAACCATACGGTTGCTTCGGGATAGCAGTCGTCTCATTAAACTTTCCTTTTTAGAGTTTGATTTAGAGCAGATGTTTGAAGAAGAACATTTTGCAGATTTTGCATTGATGTTCCGGCTCATCCATTGTTCACGGATGCCCATCAAACAAACGGAAGGTCCCGAAAGTCTCATTGAAGGCTACCATCAAGATTCATTGGACAGCGGTTCAAGAATTAGAGATGGTTTAAGCAATGCGGTAGAGCAATCTATTAAATTATTTGCCAATGGATTTTTATCTCATCCGGATAATCAAAAATTGCGAAAAGCGATTAGTGATGGGGAGTTATCCGCAAACGAATTTTATCAATACCAATTACGCTTTATTTATCGGCTCTTATTTTTAATGGTCATCGAAGAGCGGGATTTGATTTTCCCCAAAGAGTCGCCCAGAAAAAAGAAAGATATTTATTACAATTATTACAGCGTCAGCCGTATCCGTAAACTCTCTGAAAAGCGGTATTTAGCCGATAGGCAATACAGGGATGTGTGGATGAGTTTGAAAAATACATTCAAACTATTTGAGAAAGAATATTATGGTGAAAAGTTAGACATTAAACCACTTGCCGGTAATTTGTTTGGTGCCAATGCCATTGGAATGTTGAACCAATGTGAATTAGACAATAAAGTTATGCTGGAATGTCTCACCAATTTATCGGTGTTTACGAATCCTGCTACACAACAGAAAATGCGCATCAATTATGCATCCTTGAATGTAGAAGAATTTGGGTCGGTGTATGAAGGACTTTTAGAATATGACCCGGTATTGGATGTAAACGGCAGTAAAGTAGAATTTAGATTTAAGGCAGGGGATGAACGCTCATCTTCCGGGTCCCATTATACGCCGGACGAACTGGTGCAGCCACTTATTAAACATTCTTTGGAATATATCATAGAATACAAGTTGAAAATGAGTGAACCGGAAAAGGCATTGCTCTCCATTACCGTCTGCGATGTTGCCTGCGGGAGTGGACATATTTTACTGTCTGCTGCACGGCGGATTGCTACGGAATTGGCAAAGATTCGCACCGGAGAAGACCAACCATCGCCATCGGCATTTCGGGAAGCAGTGCGGGATGTGATTCGTCATTGTATTTATGGTGTGGATAAAAATCCCTTGGCGGTGGAGTTGGCAAAGGTGGCTTTATGGTTAGAGGCACACAATCCCGGCGAACCACTGAACTTTTTAGACCATAAAATTAAATGCGGAGATGCCATTGTAGGGCTTGCCCATTTAGACGAATTAGAAAACGGCATTGCCAATGAAGCATTTAAAAAACTCCCCGGTGATGATGATACGGCAAGCACATTTGGGAAGCGAAATAAACAAGAAAAAGAAACCCAACAAACAGGACTGGATTTTGATAAACAAGTTGGACAGAAGATTGAGGCAGTGAACACGGCGTATGCTGACTTTAGCCAAATGCCCGAAACTACACCTAAAGAAATAAAAGCCAAACAAAAGGCTTATGGGCGATTAAGTGGTGGCTCAAATTGGTGGAAACTGAAAACATTAGCCGATATTCAAACAGCACAGTTTTTTATACCCAAAACTCTTGCCCAAAGAGATTATTTAATGACCGAAAGCACATACAGAGATATGCTTGCCGGCACCAAAACATTACAAGGGAGCAGAGCCGTAGCCAGAGCGAATGCAGAAGCCGGTAAAAGACGATTCTTCCACTGGTTTTTAGAATTCCCGGAAGTATTTGCCAATGGCGGTTTTAATTGTATTCTGGGGAATCCACCGTTTTTGGGTGGACAGCGATTAAGCGGAACTTACGGACACGATTATTTGGAATGGTTAAAATATAAATATGCGCCTATTGGTGCAGTTGATTTAGTCACTTATTTTTATCGTAGAATTTTCACCGTCATTTGCGAAGGTGGCTTTCAGTCTTTATTAGCTACTAATACAATTGCCCAAGGAGACGCAAGAGAAGATGGATTAGCTGTAATTCAGAAGCAAGGCGGAACCATTAATTATGCCATTCGCTCTATGCGTTGGCCCGGTTTGGCGGCGGTGGAAGTTGCCCAAGTTGCCGTGCATAAAGGCAAATGGACAAAAGAATTTGTCTTAGATAATAAAAAAGTTGAACGCATTACATCGTATTTGGATGATAGCGAAGAATTAGGCGACCCCTATAAACTCCACCATAATAAAGATAAGAGTTTTCAAGGTTCAATCGTCTTGGGTAAAGGGTTTGTATTAGAACCCAATGAAGCCCAAAAACTTATTGCTCAAAACCCGAAAAATAAGGATGTGCTTTTCCCTTATTTGAACGGACAAGATTTAAACAGCAACCCGGACCAAAGCCCAAGTAGATGGGTGATTAACTTCTTTGACTGGGATGAAGATAAATGCAGAAAAGAATATCCGGATTGTTACCGATTATTGGAAGAAAGAGTGAAGCCAGAAAGAACACGGTGGAAGTTAGATGAAAATGGTAATGAAATTGTTGGAACATACGCATTAAGACACCCTATGCCAACTCTGTGGTGGATATATGCGGAAAAGCGTCCAAAACTCTACCGCACCATTGCACCGTTGGAGCGGGTGATGGGGTTAGTCAGAATTTCAAAGTATCTCAATGTAATGTTGTTAACAAATAATCAAGTATTTAATGATAAAGTTATCGTCACTGCATTTGATAAAATTCATCAATTTCCATTTTTACAGTCCACGATAAATGATGTTTGGTCTTGGAAGAATTCTACAACACTTGGTGCTACAACAATTGTTTACACACCTGGAAATTGTTTCGAAACCTTCCCATTCCCCCAAAACCTAACCACACAAACAGAATCCAAATTAGAACAAATTGGCGAAACCTACCACGAATTCCGTCGGCAGTTAATGCTCAAAATGCAGTTGGGGTTAACCAAAACTTATAACCAGTTTCACAATCCGCAGTTGAGCAGTGAGATAGGCAATAGTGAGGTAACGAACAGAAAAGAATTGCAGAAGAAGTTTGGTAAAGAAACAGTCAACCTGTGGAGTCACTTACAAAAAAAAGAAGATGTTTGTAGTTTAGATGAAGCTATTACAGATATAAAACACTTACGCCAACTCCACAAAGAGATGGATGAAGCGGTTTTGCGTGCTTACAAATGGGATGACCTTGACCTTGACCACGATTATTACGAAGTGGATTATTTACCGGAAAACGACAGAGTGCGTTATACCATTAGTCCAGAAGCCCGCAAAGAGGTTTTAAAACGCCTGTTGTTACTCAACCACGAAATTTATGAGCAGGAAGTGGCACAAGGTCTCCACGATAAGAAAAATAAAGCCAAAGCAAAGAAGAAACCGAAGGTTATAGAGAATCCTGGGCAAGTGGCTATGTTTTCTACCGGAACACAACTCACCAATAAAACCTTAATCAGTGAACCGTTAGCCGGGTATGGTTATCAAATAGGCCAAAATGTAAACCACGCATCATTTGGTAAGGGCACCATAAAAGACATTGAAGGACTTGGCGACACGGCCAGAATAACCATCCGCT
>CAZQOH010000294.1:0-3621 GCA_964594355.1 uncultured Desulfobacterales bacterium | reverse complement strand
TTAATACCTTCAGCCGTTGCATGTGCAACAAGTTCGATTTCTTTTGCCTGACCCTCAGCCTCATTGATTCGTTTTTGTTTTTCACCTTCTGATACCTCGATCGCCTCTTTTTTAAGTCCTTCTGCCCTGTTAATGCGAGCTTGCCGGTCACCCTCAGAGGTTGCAATCTCAGCACGCTTTTCCCGTTCAGC
Organism: uncultured Desulfobacterales bacterium; assembly: GCA_964594355.1. Lineage (GTDB taxonomy): Bacteria > Desulfobacterota > Desulfobacteria > Desulfobacterales > JAUVVS01 > JAUVVS01. Next base: position 3,430 of record CAZQOH010000294.1, on the reverse strand, counting down.
CCGCATTTGCTTTTCCATTGCATCCATTACGCTCTGGGGAGGGGTAATATCTTTAATTTCATATCTCAAGACCTTAACCCCCCAGTTTTGAGCGGCTTCATCAATTGCAGAAACCACTTGCTGGTTCAGCGTCTCGCGTTCTTCAAAAGTCCGATCAAGTTCAATTTTTCCAATTACAGACCGCAAAGAGGTTTGGGCAAGCTGGCTTGCCGCAATCCTATAGGAATCAATGCCGTATGCAGATAGCTTGCTGTCGATTACCTGCATATATAGAATACCATCGACTGAAACGGATACGTTGTCGGTTGTAATGCAATCCTGTGAAGGAATGTCCATAACTTCTTCTTTAAGCGACCTCCTGTAGGCGATCCTATCAAGAAAAGGTATGAGAATATGAAAACCGGCACCAAAAGATTTACTATACTTGCCAAGACGCTCAACAATATATTCCGATCTCTGCGGAACCACGACAGCAGTTTTTATCAGCAGTACAACAGCAATTACGGCTAAAACACCTATTACTATCAATGACTCGTTCATATCTTCCTCCTTATAAAGGTTTCACTTTGAAAGTAAGTCCATCCTCTGACTCCTGACTTTCAATTGTTACAGATTGTCCATCTTCAATCTTCGTGTCGGCAATAGCCCGCCAGAAACTACCCATCACTTTTATTTCGCCCGGTACATTCGGAGCTATAGCTTTTGTCACAATAGCCGTTTTCCCAATCTTCGAATCCGTGTAGTGATCATCAATACTATCGTGAGTCTTCCCTTTGAATATCTTTAAACTGTATTTTCTTAATGCAAAAAGTAGAATTAATGATGAAACGATAAAGACGATTATCTGGTTGGTAAGATTAATATGCATGACCTGGGTAACTATTGCGGCAATCCAGCTTCCCGCAGTAAAAAAAATCAGAATAAAACCAGGCACTGCTAGTTCAGAAATTAAAAATACAACTCCGATAATAAACCATATTAATGCCGGTGAAGGGATCATTTCTACCTCCAGTAATTTAATTTTTTAACTTTATCTATTAGGCCGTCGTGGTAGGAATGCCGGTCAACTGCCGGAAGGATAACAAGGCCGTTCGGCTCTTCCGGTCTGGTGGACTGGCTTGTATCCGGCTGTTCATATTGAGACCTTTGCAAAACGCCCCCTTTTGCCCAATTTCCGTGTCAGGCTCAACATTTTGCACGAAGTGAAGCTTTAGCGCTATCCTCAAAATACTCAATGTATTCCTGTGGTTAAAATTTTCGCCTTCCTTGAACTTGAACAAAATTGAGCATTTTTCAAAGGTCTCATATTATCTCTGCTTTGTTTTAAAAAGACAAGTATAATAGTTTCCAAGTCCTCATCAAAATTCGTTAATTACTGTTACACCTGTTCCACCGAAGCTATCCATATTAACAAGCTCTTCTAATGATTCTTCAAGACTTATTGTCTTTCCAATCAGTTTTTCCGGAAATAACTTTCCAGCTTGAATCATTGCCAACAATACAGAATACTTATAAGCTTGCATGCCATGACTTCCCACAATTTCGAGTTCATTAGCAATGATTTTATCCATTGGTACGGCAGGATGGCTGTGGTCTGCTAACATCAATCCAACCTGAACATGCTTTCCACGCTTTCTTAAATTGGCTATCGAGTTAAAACAAGTAACAGGATTGCCGAGCGCATCGATAGAAACATGAGCACCGCCTTGGGTAATATCCAGTATGTTTTCGACAACATCTTCTGTTTTTGTAGCATTGACGGTTGCAACAGCACCAACTGACCGGGCAAAATCGAGTTTCTCATCACCAATATCAATCGCAACCACATTTGCACCCAGTGCGTTGGCAATCATGATTGCAGATAAACCAACACCTCCACAGCCATGTACCGCAACCCATTGCCCGGCAGAGACCTTGCCCTGGTCTACTATTGCCCGAAAGGAGGTCACAAAACGGCAACCCAGACTCGCTCCTGTGACATAATCAATTTCATCCGGTAAACGTACCAAATTGACATCCGCGTAATCAATCGCGACATATTCAGCAAAAGAACCCCAATGCGTGAACCCTGGCTGAAACTGCCGATCACAAACTTGATGGTTTCCCGAAACACATTGAGGGCAAGTCCCACACCCACAAACAAACGGAAGTGTTACCCTGTCGCCAATATTCCATCGAACGACATCTTTTCCAATAGCTTCAATGACTCCGGCAAGTTCATGACCTGGAACATGGGGTAAGGTAATATCAGGATCATGCCCCATCCATCCGTGCCAATCGCTTCGGCAAAGCCCAGTTGCTTTTACCCGAATGACAACACTACTTTCTGTTGGAGTTGGATCGGGCACATTTTGGATAATTAATGGTTTTGCAAATTCTCTATAAACTGCCGCCTTCATAATATAGTCCCTCTCAGCTCTATTTAAAATGTCGTATTAGCCTGCTAACCCCTAAACCTTTAAGATTCACAGTGAAAGTCTGCCGGCTTTTTATGTCATACGGAATCCTTATAGGTTAGGAAGTTGACTTAAAAGTTAAGTACTTCACCATCAGCGGGGATAAAAAGCTGATTAGATTGAATCCCTTTCTTTTCGGCTAATGCCCGAAGCTCGTCACGTGAGACTGTTCCGTGATCTAAAGCCTCCATGTGTGTTGCGATCACAATAGCTTTTGGTGCCGTCTTGCATACGGCAATAGTTTGCTCGGCATCCATTATTATCGGATCACTATCAGGAAATCTTGCGCCACATGAGTGGGTTATAATGATATCAGGATGATTGTCCATCACAATCTGTTTGACTGCATCACACCAGATTGTATCGCCTGCCCAGTAGACAGTTGGTTCTTTTTCAGCCTGGAAAACATATCCGGACACATTTCCCATCCTCTCAGCCCAAATACCTGTGCCATGTTGACCGGGTGTACGAGTTAACTTTATCCCTTGCCAATTTGTAGATAGGTCAATAGCCATAACCGATTGAAACCCTTTTTTAGCAAGTCGTTTTTCATCTCCAGGTTGACAAAATATTGGTATATTTTTAGGAAGTATATCCTGTGCTGTCGGGTCAAAGTGATCTATATGTAAATGCGAGAGTATGACCATCTCAATATCGTCCACAACCTCTTGGGGTGTGCATGGTAAATCAGTAAGAGGATTAGGAGATAGGCCGACAAACGATTCAATTGCATGTTTTTGTGATAGGAAAGGATCGGTAACAAACAGCTTTCCAGCATAAGTTATCCGTAAGGTTGCGTTACGTATCTGTTTAATCTGCATTTGTTCTCCTTAGCATAATGATGGATAAAAGTCCGTTGGACTGAACAACAGGTGTAAGGTAAGGTTATCAATATATATGGATATTGTAAAGAGGGGTTATCTTGTTTTATCTATTTCTTCCTCGAATAGGATATACTTTCAGGTTAACATTAA
>CAZQOH010000293.1:0-3630 GCA_964594355.1 uncultured Desulfobacterales bacterium | reverse complement strand
ACGGAATTTAACGAACAGGCACGAGATAACTACCGACTGGTTCATCCGCGTTGTTAGAAGACACTGAGCCTATATGTTTCCTCCTCATGAGGATCACATCCAAGCCGCGATCCCGATAGTCTCTAAAGCGATCACAAAGGAAATTAGGAGCTTTCGACGGCGTTATTTCATCGAACCCTTTAGCCGCATAGAACTGCCGTAAGTAGCTGTAAGGTATGCAGTAGCAATCACGGCTGCTTCCCTCAATGACAAGCGAGTCCAAGATTGCCTTACCCACACCACGGCCACGCTGTTCCCTCAGGACCCTCATGCCCCGTAAGACGAGTACGCCCTCCTCTTCAGATAGACGGCCAGCGCCAATAATTCTTTCTTCTTCTGTCGCATATACGACTATATCCCCAGGGGCTACTGACCCGCCATAGTCGGTAATGCGATAAAATGTCGTTAGGTCATTTATCTCGGATGCCTTCGCACTATGAATATCCATAACTCTCGGTAGCGCCTTCTAACCGAGCTAAGCGGCAGGCGGAGGGAACCGCCACCTTGGTTAATGGCACAGCCTATATGGCTGTAATGTTGTCAAAAACCGCACGTAATAGCCTGTCCATCTTCAGCGATTTGTTGGGTTTTTTCAAAAAACCAGTCTGTTATATTATGGCATGCCTATTCTTGATCGGGCGCAGAGCACAAATTCGCCAACAGAATGCTTTGTGCAAATACCCAAATAATAGATGTAATAAAACACAGCCATTCCCAAATTACTGGTGTACTTCGACGTACTACTCCTTTCGCATTTAGCATAACCAACGTAGCAAAGACAAAGTATACGACAACCATCAAGAGACTCAGTATCGGCAGAACTTTAGGAACATGCTTTATTGACCATTCTTTGATGAATATCAACGTTTGCAAAAAAACGATTCCAAAGAAGTATAGTGGGATACCCAATTTGTGAATTGTTGGGGATACACTGAAAGGTGTCGCAGTCATCAATACCGTGCCACAGCTGGAAACAAAACCGATGATTAAAGCTGAGACAGCAAATGCGCGGCCTGTACTCAATTGTGTAAGACGCAAGACAATTAGTACTATGACGAGATACCGCATTGGAGCAGCAATAAGAGTGCCGGAATTGAAAAGAATCTGTGGCCAGCCAACAGTATCCCCAATGTCGCTTAAATAGGTAGTGAACAGTGAAAAGTCGGGGTGCTCCGGGAGGTAAGCAAGTGTCGCGGTTAAGACAACGAGTATCCCCCATGTACCGGTTATGATACCGATCAGTTTCAAGGCACCCGGGATACTAATAACCGTTTGGCTATCTATTTTCACTAACATATTCCCTCCGAAGGTTAGTTTTGGTAATAACAGAGATAAGTTGTCTGCTTACTGCCAAAATACTATGTGTCCAACCTCCGCCATAATCAGTGTGCGTGTTACACCGCAAAAAGTGTTAACGGCTTTAAGAAAGAAAAATTGTAGATGCTCTCATAAAACCGCATGATATAACCCATCTGCCTTCATGGCCTTGTTTGTGGTTTTTATCTTATTTACCAACCAATCTTGCCAAAAGAATATCTTCAACATTCCGCCGTGAATCGATTACTGATAAAACATATACTTTTCGTTCATCAATCCTATACATTAGTCTCCATGGCGGGATAATTAATTCTCTATATTGTAATATTCCTTGGCCTTGAAGTTCCGGTACAATGCGGCCTCTTCCAGGAAGGGTGTGGAGATTCGATGCTTTTTGTTTGATGCTTTTTAATATTTTTAATGCATTTTGAGGACTGTCTATAGAAATGAAATCAATGATTTCCTTAAGATCATTCTCCGCAACATTTGTCCAAATAACTTTATACTTTGGGTTCATCAAAGCTTTTCTTTCAGTTCATCTTCAATGTCTTTAAACACGTCCTCTTGTAACCTTACCTTGCCATTTCGCAAATCATTTTCTCCTTGAGATATCAGCTTTAAAAGGCCAATTGCATTACGCATATTTTCATAGCTTTCAGGGTCTTGAAGGACAGCCCTAGGCTCACCGTTTTGGGTTATTATAACAGGCCGATGGGTTCTGTTGATCTGGTTTAATAAATCTGCAGCTTTTGATTTTAGGTATGTAACGGGTTTTATATCGCTTGCAATATTCATTTTATTTACCTCCGGTCCGAATATAGTACCATAAAATGGCCGCATGTCAAGTCTAATTTTTATCCTGCGAACGATTTATTCAACAGCGCGGCTTTTCGCGTCCGCTTGCCTTATAAGGGTTATGTGAATCGTATAGGGGCCTAACCGCCTTTGCGAGCAAGACGATATTTTTATCTATTTGATTTCAAAGGGCTAAAGTGTTATAAAAATCACAAACCTTTAGCCATTCTAATCTTGAGATTGTAAAAGAACTATTAACTTTTCCATTGACTCATTCCGGTCTAGATATTATGCGATAGAAATTATTGAAAAGGGGGTATTTCAATTTGACAAGTGTTCATTTTCATATCGATGAGATCAACTGGCAGATTTTTAATCCGTTTCCAAAGCACGAGTCCAGTGTATTTAAATCCAAAGAACTTTTGAACCGGGAGCGGGGAAAATGTAAAGAATGGATCTTTGGAGCCGCTGAGCTGCCTGCCGACGGAAGATTTCCTTTCCACGTGCATCAAAACGATATGATAATTTACATCTTATCCGGTCAAGCAAAGGTTCAACTGGGAGCGCGATCTGTTGAGGTGGAGCCCTTTTCCGGTGTTTACTTTCCTGCCGGCAAACCTCATGTAATTACGGCACTTGGGACAGAACCTTTAAAGTATATTTACACCTATGTGTGCGAAAAAACACACCAGACAATCGACTGGGAGCTTGCCGATGAAAATACAGCTGCTCAGGTTATTATTGAAAATAAACCGGATACCCGGTGGGCGATTCATGAAGAATTCGAAAAATGGGAATTTTGGGAGCCTTCCAAAGGATCACGTTTACGATACAAGACATTGTTTGACAACGAACGTGGAAACACTCAAAAGGGGGTTGCTATATTTGATGTTGCTCCTAACACTCATTATACGCGTCATTTTCATGGGACTCCTGAGATTTACTATATTGTTTCCGGGCACGGCATTATGTATGTGAGAGATTCGGAATATGAGGTAAAGACCGGATCGGCACTTTATATTGGCCCAAATATCATTCATGGGATTGATAATCTCAGTGAAGAATCGTTGAAGACTTATGTTGTTTATGATACAAAAGCGTTGGTAGGCTGGACTCCGGTTGAGGATGTTTATACAGAAGCTCGTCGAACTTAATGGCGGGGATTAATGATAGCATCGGTTTATTCTCGGAACACTGGAGAAGGTCAAATAGAACAGACCCAAAGCTGCATCACGCTTATCCTTTCAGGCGGTATCCGCCCACCTTCTTATTTGCCTATATAAAAATATGCTTATATGCCAAGTTGTTGCATTATCAAACACTAAACACCACATACAAAACACTCTCGTAAAATGGTATCTTCTTTGTGCCTTGGTGTCTTATAGTGTTTGTCAAAATAACGTTTCGTTTCAAAGAATGTATGTAGCATCTGAGCTTCCGAGCTAATCAATTTGGGGACATTTGATTAAGCGTTCTTGG
>CAZQOH010000292.1:0-3633 GCA_964594355.1 uncultured Desulfobacterales bacterium | reverse complement strand
TTCGGTTGTCGTTTGTCCTGTAAGTGGGTCAATTTTATGTTAGCGAAACTATAGACCACAGCAGATTTAACAAAATTCGCCGGTAGCTTATATTTCCCCTCTTTTTCAATCTGTTCATCAGTTAAAGCCCGACCACAGTAAGCCACTAACTGGCCAGCGTGGTCATGAATCGGGATAGCAATCCGGTCTTTCATGATACCCTTATTACAGAAACCCAGACCAAAATATTTAACCGTGGCCGGCAGGATCCCCCGCTCCTTAAAAAAAGGATGTTCAGTCTTTAAATTCTTGAGCTGAAAACCAAGCGAAGGATTGAGCTTTTCTTTTTGGTCTTTTTTTTCTTTTCTAACCAGTTGGTCTTTCAGAGCAGGACTCCCCGGCTCTGATTTGTTTTGTTCTGCTGAACCTTCTGAAGCATCAATTTGAAACCAGTCTTGAAGCAATAAAGCAGCTTCTCGGATAGAGATGTCTTCCATTTTAGCAACAAAATCTAAAACATTACCACCTGATTTACAGTTACCAAAGCAATTAAAGATGTTTCGTTCTAAATTCACTGAAAATTGCCTTGGATTATTACCTTGATGAATCGGACAGCAGCCAACCAGATTATTGCCTGCCTGTTTAAGCTCGCCTATTAAGCCGTAATGGATTAAGACGTTTTCCATACGGACCCTTTTTTTAATGGTTTTAAAATCTACCCAGTTTTTCATTTTTCCCTCTCTCCTAATATTCATTTGGGAACAAAACAGTTGTGGCTGACCTATCAGCCTCTGTTATGATCCAAATTTTTTCTTGATTGTGCTTATAGGCCGAGAGAAGCCGGAAGCCCTCCTTGAGGGAGAGCTCGTTCTCTCGGCGATCCTGAACACATAAATCACCCCAATCACCATTAGCATGCCTTTTCAGGGAATCAAGGACGAACTTAGCAAACTCCTCGTCATCAGCCACACTATCATTTATCCCCCTGGTCATAAAAAGTTTCCCTAACTTAAACTTTGCTTTTGTCATTTGCCCTTTCCCCTCTTGTTAAAACATTCTCGACTAATTCCTTGGCCGATTCAGGTTCTTGAATGACCGTAACCGGGAAAACATTCCAGTTCATTTGTTCTGGAGTTTCCACCTGGTAAAGCGCCATAAGTTGCTGTTGTTTTTCTTGATTCAAATCATGAAAAAAAATCTCTATGGTTTTCATAAGCATCACCCCTTTATCGTGTAATGATTCATTCATTGTTTGCGTTATTAATTGTTCAATTTCCCCAAGGTAATCGGTGAAATATCCTTCGTCTTCAAAAAGATATTTGGCTATTTCTAAAGCCCTAAGCCATCTTTTAAGTTGCTTCTTTTCCATTGGTCCCCCTTTCTGATAATTTCTTTGCAAAGTGGTCGGTCAGATAATCTCTGATAATCTGGTTGACCACCCTGGTCATTGGCATTTTCTTTTCCTTGGCGATCCGGTAAAGAATTGGAACAAACCGTTCTTTAATTTTTGGGCTGTACATAATTCCCTCCTTTATTTTTACTGTTAAAGATCTGAAAATCATATAAATACAATAACTTAGAGATACATAACTGTAAATAGGGGGAGGGTTTTGTCTTGAGCTTTAACCAGCTCAGAACAAAAAAAGCCCCATTCGCCTACTCGACGAACAGGGCTTCCTTTCAATAATGGTTGTAACGATAACCCCCAGCCAAACAAATCCTTCCTCTCTAAACAGTTAGACCTTTTAGGCCTTTATTTATCTCACCTCTTCTCATTGTACCCAGCACCCCATCCTGTAAAGGTCGTTCCAGACAGAGAAAGACCGTGCGCTCAAAGCATTTTCCACTTTGTCTTATGGCTTTGCGTCGCAAGCGACAGGTAGCCACAAGACAAAGCAAGCCCCCTCGCCCCCAGCGAGGGCTCGGCGATGAAAAAAGCTTTGCGCCTTTCTCTGTCTGGGTCAGACGTTCCACCCACCTTGACAGGACGGGGACCCCGCTGGGTTTTCTTTTTTCAGGTGAGATAAATAAAGGTCGAACTCACCAAGGAGGGAAAAAGGAGACAAAAAATATGGGTTACATTTTAGATTTAGAAAAGGAGCTTGAAAATAGATTGACTGATTTAGAAGAAAAGAGAAAGCAAGAGCTAATCAAGTTTGTTAAGCGGGCTGTTTTAGAATCCTACAAAAATGGGATTATGGCGGCAAAGATGGTAAAAGCAGGCAAAGAAGCCGAGAAAAAGACAAAGTGGTTTGAACAGAAGAAATAAGAAAGCGGGGGTTTAGCCCCCCGCCATCCAATCTATGATTAAGTATACCATATATTTTCAAGACCTGAAAGAGGAAGTACAAGACGAGTTGTGGGCGTTATTAAGCAAGCGCTTATTGGATAAAGGATTGATTGAACGAAACAAAGACGAAACCAAAGACGAGTTTGAGAGGCGATTATGGGAGGAGACAGATAATTACATCAATACCCACAACTTCGGAATTGAGTATGAGTTATAAAGAGAAGGCAGGAGAGCTCTTGCTCTCCTGCCCCCTTGACATTACTCCTTATTCATATAAACTAAAAATAGTATAAACATATGAAAAGAAACAAAAAAATTACAAATGAAGATTTAGCCCGAATGGTTCAAAATGGCTTTGATGAAATGAAAGGCCGTGTTGACAAGCGATTTGATAAAGTAGAGAGCAGATTAGATGTTTTAGAACAAGGCCAAGAAGATATTAAGCTAAAGTTAGATAATGTAGCTTATCGTTTTGAATTAGAGGACTTAGAAAAGCGGGTTGAAAGATTAGAGCTTAAAACAGGTTTGAAAAGAGCTTAAGGTGTAAAACCTTTTAAGGGCAGGATTATCCCCTGCCCTTTTTTTGTTTCAATTTAATCTCTGATTTGTTTGGCTCCCCAACTCCCTGGGGCTCGCTCCGCTCCGCTTACGCTCACTCCTTCCCTCTTTACCCACCCCAAGAGGGAAATAATGATAATCTATAAATAAAGAAGCTTGGCCAAGGAGCGGAGCGACTGTTGTCCTGGCCAAACTTCTTTTAAATCTTGATTTTGAGCGCAGATTCCTTATCTACTTAGTTCTTTTTCTAACGCCTCAAAAAAATCACTGTACTTCTTTGATAATGAACCCCTGACGACCTCTGAAGGATTCCAATCTTTATACACATAAATTATTCTTGCGAGTACAGTCGTTCTATCTCCTTCTGGTCTGAAAGATACGTCCCATTTGATTTTACCGGTTACACCGTATCTTATAGGCGGTCTGATTAGTCCAGTAACCAATATCCTGTTATCTATATCAATTTTAGTAAAAGTGTGGCCTTCATCTTCCAAAACCGTTCTGGCGGCTTGGAATACATCTTCATATTTATTGTTATAGGTTCTCTGTTGAAGTTGTGCCTTCTGCTTTGGAGTGAGAGCTGCACAAGAAGTAATTGCAAAACATAATACCAAAACTATTAGGGTATTTAATATAAGACTTTTCTTAATAACTTTATCCTCTGCCATAATAACAAAAACCTTACGCTTCATGCTGCACCTCCTATATATATGAAATTAAACCTCAATAAAAAGAACATTTTAACCATAGGATATAGTGGACCCCAAAAATGAGACAGTTTGTTAAGGTGTGTTTCCAAGAAAAAG
>CAZQOH010000291.1:0-3638 GCA_964594355.1 uncultured Desulfobacterales bacterium | reverse complement strand
GGTGATGGCTTCAGGGTCGAAATGGACGAAGCCGAAGTCCGGAAAGATCTGGAGGTGGGAACAAAAGACGCTGCAGAACGAGGTGGTGTTTCTCCCCTTACCGATGATGAGTTGAAGTATCTGTATGAAATTTTTGAGTGCCCCTATAGAGTCGTTGGTGTGGAAGAAGGAAAAGAGGTTGTCCTCTCTTACGACAGTTCCAACACCAAGATAAAACGTGCCCAGATATCGGTAAGCAAAATTCAATCTTTGCAGATTCTTGAAAGGGCTCTGGGAGCTGACACCTTAGAGCTTGCCCATATCGACTATAGTTATAAACCGGTAAAACCGATTGTGCCCTTTGAAATACCGATAATGGAGCAGGCGCTGCTGCTTACCATACCGGCCCTTTTTTATGGTGCCATGCCGAATTTAGGTCTGTATAGCCAGCCTGACGGGCCCTGTCCAAATCCGGCAGACTTGCTTCCACAGGGGAAAATAGCAGAAGCCCAGGCCTCCTATGAAGAGGCGGTAGAGTATGCTGTAAGCGATATGGTCTATGTGGGTAGCGAAATGTATGAAGCCGGGGCAGACGGCATTAATTTCGACACCACTGCAGCGGCAGGTGATGCGGAGTTTTTAGCTGCACTAAGGGCAGCGGAAACTTTAAAAAAGAAATATCCGGAAATGGGCATTGAAATGGGAATGTCCGGAGAGTTTATATTAGGGATGCATGGGGAGGTAGAGTACGACGGGGTAAGATTGGCAGGCCTCTATCCCCATGATCAGTTAAAATTAGCCCAAAAGGCGGGGGTTTCAATCTTCGGACCTGCCATAAATATCGTTACAAATAAATCTCTTCCCTGGAACGTTGCGCGCTCCATCACCTGGACAAAAGCTTGTTCCGAAGTTTCCGAGATACCTATACATGCCAATCTGGGTATGGGTGTGGGTGGAGTTCCCCTTAACCTTACTCCACCTGTAGACGCTTTATCGAGAGCATCAAAAGCACATGTTGAAATCTGTCGATTGGACGGGTTGTAGGTTGGCGTAGGAGATCCCTTAGGGATGCACGCCGCACATGCAGTCGTTTCGGGAATTGGCGGAATGCGCACTGCCGGAGATCTGGTAGCGCGGATGCAATTAAACCGGGCGATGAGACTTGATGAAGCAAAGAAATATGTCGCGGATAAACTGGGAGTTTCAGTCCTTGATTTAGCCGACCCCGTTCTTATGAATGAGATCAGAGAGGATATGGACCTTGGGCGTATCAATGAGGCACCCGGTGTAGCCAAAGGAATCGACGCCAAGTTTCGTATATCAAGATTACTCGATCTGGAAATAAACTGCGTGAATATGTTTAAAGAGAGGGTGGAGAAAGATTTTTAGCAAACTGGCCAACAATCCAATATCCCATCTATTCCGATCTTCCGTTCCCGGGGTTATTATCTTGATCTGTGATTAATGCTGTTTTAAATCACTTATATAATGAAAATTCTGTTGATAATTATAGGATTGATTTATGTTTTGAGCCCATATGACTTTTTCCCCGATTTTATTATCGGTTGGGGCTGGCTCGATGACATAATCATTCTGGGTCTTCTGTGGAGATATTTTAAAAAACTCAGCCAGGGAAAAATCGACGCTCGAAACTTTTTTTATCAAAGCCGTCAATTCTTTGGAAGCGGGCGTGACAAGGGGTTCTCAGAAAAAAAAGCTCCAGGCGGGGATTTCCGATTTGAGGAAACAGGCAAATCAAAGGATCCATATACAGTATTGAACGTCTCTAGGGGTGCATCCTCTGAAGAAATAAGGAAAGCTTACAAGCAACTAGCCAACAAATACCATCCGGATAAAGTGCTTCATCTAGGAGAGGAGTTTGGAAAACTGGCAGAAGAACGCTTTAAAGAAATACAGGAAGCCTATCGGAAGTTAATGCCTAAAGACCTTTGAAAAATACTTCCCGCTATAGCGGGATTCAAGTGCAAGCTGTAAGTCCCGCTGTCGGGGACAAAGGCACTTTAGTGCATTTTTTCAAGCCGTAAGGCGCAACCGACAGCGCTATTTGGGCAAAAGGGGACGTTTTGCAAAGGTCTCAATATTTGGGTGCCAATGATTAGGAACGACGTCCGCCCCCTCGAACTCCTCTATCTTGATATCTTACTCTTCCCCTTTGTCCCCTCTGACGCCACCGTTAATAATAATTCATGAAATTATATATCGTCTATAGGGTCTGATCCGAATTGATCAAGGGAAGACGCTTTTTTGTTAATCTAAACCTTAGTGACATTGGCTGCAGCTGGACCTTTTTGGCCCTGCTCTATATCAAAGGTTACTCGGTCGCCTTCATCGAGAGACTTATAACCGGTTGCATTTATTGCTGAATGATGAACAAATACATCCGGGCCATCTTCCTGCTCAATAAAGCCATAGCCTTTACTGCTATTAAACCATTTTACAATTCCATTAGCCATAGTGATATCCTCCTTTTTAAAATGTTCCTGGTTTCTAACTTAAGGTACCCCTTTGACCAACTGGTTATTCCCTTCAGTACGAAACCTGCAAAAAAGGGTTTCAGAACCCTTCAATTAAGGCTTTATAGAAATATTTCTATCTTTGCCTTTTTTTAAGATCTTGAATATATAATGTGATTTCCCCATTCTTAAGTTGCTAATGCATCATCGAGCCGAATAAGATTTTGTTTTTGAGGGCTATCAGGATGAAAACTGGCAGATTAATTGGTAGAATATCTCGATAGGTTTTTTCACTCAAGGAGCTCACTCAAATCAACAATTTTATAATTTGCATATATTTATCTTCCATCGATGCCAATTGTCAATACAAATCAATAAAGATGATGAGATCTTTGAAAAATGCTTCCCGCTCATCGGGGACACAGGCACTTTAGTGCATTTTTTCAAGCTGTTAGGCGCAACCGATAGCGCTATTTAGGCAAAAGGGGGCGTTTTGCAAAGGTCTTATGTTCAATAGGGTGATATCTGATAATTAATAAACTAGTTTTAAAGTTTTACTCGTTCAAGGTAGACAATATATCTCTGAATACTTCGCATTGTCGGCACATTTTCATCTTCTCTTTCCAGCTTTCTTGCACTTCTCCATGACAAACGGTCCCATTTATAAACCAGCATAGATGTCCAATTTGAAATTCCCATGCCGGACAATTTCGCTTTATCTTGATAGGACACTTTTGTATATTCCAACATGGTTTACTCTTTATGTTTTGGGAATTTAAACTGACTAATAGAAAAAACACCTGTCTTTCTATATGAACAGGGATATTTCTCCACCCCTGCTCAAAACTTTCAATGGCTTTTTGAGAAGTAGCAAGTAATTGGGCCATTTGCTTTTGAGTTTTTCCTAATTGGCGTCGAATTTCAGAAAACTCTTCTTTATCCATCTAATTATCCCTCATTTTTTAATTACGTGTTCCACCTACTACCTCTATCTAATGATATTTTCAATCTTTTAGCACATTTTGAAATGGAGGAAAGAGTCATGAAATTAAAAAAAAAATTATTAATATTGATAGGGATTACTCTTCTGATGTTAATTTGGGTATCACCAATAACGGCCCAAGATTCTAAAGGGGACAAAAATATATCACTCTATAGAATGATTGTCAATGAACGTATTTTAAA
>CAZQOH010000290.1:0-3641 GCA_964594355.1 uncultured Desulfobacterales bacterium | reverse complement strand
GACTTTGCCCGTAAAAACTCACAAGTTTGATTTGTTCATTTGCAAGGCATAAGGGAGCGTTTTGCAAAGGTCTCGAAGTATCAAGCCCTAGCAGGTTATTTGTTTCTCCTTGTATTCTTGGATTTTATCAATAAGCACCGGAATAAATTCGCGGCAATCATCAACGATCCCATAATCCACCTGTTCAAATATAGGTGATTTGTCATCGTTATTTATAGCAATCATCACTTGAGCACCAACTATACCGACCATATGTTGTAATTCACCCGACAACCCCACACCAATATATACTTCAGGACTTACCATTTTGCCGCTTTGCCCGATCATCGTTTCTAGATCAGTCCAACCTTCATCAACAACCGGCCGTGTGGAGCCCAGAGCAGCATTAAGCACCCTTGCCAAATCAGCTATTTTGCGCCACCCATCTTGGTCACCGGCACCGGCACCGCCGGCAACAACGATTGGTGCCGATTCAAGCTGTACACCCTCCGGCTCCTCATGGACAACTTCTAATGTCTGTATATGTTGAGTGATTTCATTCGGAACATCAAGGATGACAGTATCTCCCTTTCTGTTTTCATCCAGTTCGGGCATAGGAAAAACACCTTTTGCAATGGTAGTCATTTGAGGACGCTTTTTCGGACAGATAATCGAAATCAATCCGCCATAAGCAGGGATTCTCTGTTCTAAGATTTTGTTTTCGTTGAATACCAGATCGATGCAGTGAGCGGTCAATCCGGTTTTCAATCCGGCCGCCACCAGGGGCGCCAATTCCCTTCCCATGGATGTCGAACCGATAAGCATGATTTCCGGTTGCTGTTCTTTAGCAAGCTTTATGATAATTTCGGTATATATTTCCGGCTGATAAAATGCTAAACTGGAGGAGTTGCCCAGATAGACCTTGTCGGCGCCTGAAGCAAACAACTTCGAAGTTTGTCCCTCTATATTATTTCCTAAAAGCACTACTTCCACGGAAGTTTTAAGCTCCGCAGCCAGTTTCCGTGCATGGCCGATAAGTTGTAACGACACGGCAAGAATCCGGCAGTTAATCTGCTCGGCAATGACCCATACCGGTCCATATCTATTTTTCATATTTTTTGATCCTCTCGCTATATTGCGTAACTATTCAGCCACGCAAAGAAAGGGAAATTTATCACGAAAGCACGAAAATATAAAAAACATAATTTTATTTTGCGCTTTCAATCTTTCGCCTGCCCTTTAGGTATGAAATATCGTACTGGGGCGTTTTCGTGGTAATTTTGTTTAATTTATCTAATCTTGGTGTCTTGGTGCCTTTGTGGCTTTGACTATATTGCTCCTGCATCAACCAGCTTCTGGAGCAGTTTTTCTGCTCTTTCTTCTCTAGTGCCGGTGATTATTTCAACTTCCCGTTTGCTATCCCAGGTTGAAAGATTAGAAACAACTGTCGGCGACCCTTTTAATCCCACAGATTCTTCCGGCACACCCAATTCATTAATCCCCCACTCCGTGATCTCCTTTTGTCTGGCCTTGATAATTCCTGAAAAGGTGAGTGATCTGGGAGTATTCAGCTCCCTTGTTACCGTAAAAACCGCCGGAAGTTTTACCTGCATGAGACGATATCCATGCTCAAGATTAGCTTTTATTTTCCACCATTCTCCATCATATTCGATAATCTCTTTTACCATGGTAACCACTGGAATTTTTAAAATGGCTGCAATTTCAGGTCCAACCCACTCCGTGCTGCCGTCACTGCTTGCCATTCCGCAAAACACAATATCATATGCATCGATTTTCTCAATGCCTTTGGCAAGGGTGTATGCAGTTGCAAAGGCGTCAGCTCCGCCAAAGGCCGGATCTGAAAGGAGGAACCCCTGGTCGGCACCCAAAGCTAAACATTCCTTAACGATGTTCCCGGCCTGCGGCGGTCCCATACTGATCACTGTTATATAAGCGTCAAGGCGCTCTTTAATCTGAAGAGCTGCTTCCATTGCATTCTTATCAAGATGATTCAACACCAGCGGAACGTCACACCTCATGAGGGTTTTGGTGGAGGGATCTATTTTTATTTTATGGGCCTCTTTGGGGTCAGGAACAGCTTTTACGCATACAACGATCCTAAGCATTTATTAAATCCTTGGCTGAATCAGGGAATTGATGATTGAATATTGAATTCTCCCATCATTGGATAACAGTGCCCTATTATCAGAAATTAGGAAACTCAACAAACAGACTAATTTGAATGAGGAGCTTAAGATTTTTTCTGGAAGGCGATATCTTATTTAACCTGCAATCAGCCACAAAGTGACCTAATATTTATGATTGCCGGCAAAACGTTTTATTATTTTGCAATAGGCTTGTTAAATCATAAATATTTGGTCACGCTAGCATAGCGTAATTGATATCACCTGGAAGAAAAAGTCTTAAGCTCCGTTTTTCATACAAGCCAAATAGTACAAAAAATTTCAGGTGAGATCTGAAAATGAGTTTTCAAATTTCTGATTATTAGAGCACCCAACGGGCAATAATAACCTTCATAATATCGGAAGTACCTGCCGAAGGTCCTAGAACAAAGGAGTCACGTAAATATCGAGTAACCGAATATTCTTCCATACAGCCGTAACCACCATGTATATCAACAGCCATTTTTGCCGCTTTTTGGGCCGCTTCTGTTGTAAAATATTTTGCAACGGCAAATTCGTTACTCGACCGCAAGCCTTTTTCCTGCATGGATGCAGCTCGGTATCCCAGTAAACGACCTGCCTCCAGATCTATTTTCATTTCTGCAAGTTTATTTTGAATCGATTGCAGATTACTGATAGGTTTTCCATAGAGAATTCGTTCGTTTGCGAATTTCAGAGATGCCTCCAGGCATGCGGCTTGTAGACCTAAAGCACAACCAACCATACCGCCTCTGCCGACATCCCCAATGGCAGCCATTGCAATTCCTAGTCCCTTTCCTTCCACCCCCAACAGATTTTCCTTGGGAACCCGGCAATTTTCAAAAGCTAACTCACCGGTGTTACAACCCCGCATACCCACTTTATGCTCTTCATGTGAAGGCTTAAAGCCTTCCATTTCTTTTTCCACAATGAAAGCCGAGAAGGTTTTAGGATTTTCCTCATCTTTTGTCAAAACGGTAATAGTGTCGGCAATATGGGAGTTGGTAATGAAGCACTTGCGACCATTTATAATATAATCGTCACCTTCTTTCTTGTAAGTCGTGCGGATTCCTGTTGGATCAGAACCCCCGGTCGTTTCAGTTACGGCGGTTGTGGATAGTCGTTCACCCTTTGCTAAGCCGGGCAAATACTTCTTTTTCTGTTCATCACTACCAAATTTTGCAATGGGTTCTATACCCAGGGCAAAAACTTGAAGCATCATAGCCGTTGCCACTGAAACTCTGCTGATTTCTTCCAGGGCGATAAGACGAGCAATATAACCCAAACCAAGACCGCCATATTCTTCCGGAATAGTCAACGCCATCATCTCCGCCTCACCCAGTTCTCTGATAACTTCGTCGTTAACCTTCCCTGTTTCCTCCATTTCAGATACCTTGGGGGCGACACTTGTTTCTGCAAATTCACGAGCCGCTTTTCTAAACAATTCTTGTTCTTCTGTAAATGTGAAATCAATCATTTTAAACTTTCCTCCTTTATTGT
>CAZQOH010000289.1:0-3645 GCA_964594355.1 uncultured Desulfobacterales bacterium | reverse complement strand
AGTACTTTGATGAGATCGCCGAGGAGATTAAAGCACAATACACGTTCACCCATTTAGCCGACCGGACAGAGCTGAAGTTCGGCGGCACAGGCAATGGGTGGAAGAACCGCGAGCTTCCAAGATGCGGATCTTCTGGACGTTTTCAGCAAGATTTTTTGATTTACACCGGTGATAATCTCAGGAGGGAATGGAATGAAAGTTATCGCATTCTTCAATTTGAAAAGAGGAACAGATCTAAAACAATTCAATGACTGGGTAACAAAAGAGCAAACCCGAATTTTCAACACAAATTTACCTAAGATGAAGAACTTCAGGATCTTAAAGCTGTTAGATTCGAACAACTATCAGAACCTTCCCGATATCGTACAGTTGTTCGATTGGGATGGCACTGCAGACGAGTGGAGAGAGACGCTGAAGAAATTCGTGACACCTGAAAATAAAGCCCTTCTCAAGATTAGGGAGGAGTGGCTCGAACTTTGCGAAGATGATTCGACCCAAATACTCTACGCCGAAACTATTGAATGATTGTCCGGGCGATTAATTCCATCCGGAAGAACTCGGAGCACGAAACTACGGAATACCGGCATGTTTCATATGACGTAAAAAGTATGTAACAGTTCGAAATTACAAGGAAGATATCATCATACCTATATCTTGTAAGATGAGTGAGAAAAAATGGTTTCACACAGAACTCTAAAAAGAATACCTTCGGTATCTAATAAACCCGGGCTAACAATTCATCAATCCAAGAGGATTTCAAAGGCTTGTTAGTAAATATTTCTATGGGAGCTTTACCTTGTCTGTATCCGCGTTTGAATACCCTTCGATTTAGAAAAAAACAGATTAGATTCAACGTTTCCTGGGTTGTTTGACCTTTACTGGTATTAAGATACTTTCGGATGGTCGAATTGATGTTTTCAATATAGGATGATGCGCGGATGTTATTACTAAGTTCTTGAAAACACTCATTGTTCACATTTTCAAAATTCGATGGCTCATAGCTTTTTGCCAATTCAAGATAATCTGAGCTTTCTGTTTCTAAAGCTTTTTTACCCGCGTAGTTTTTACAATTTTTAGCCTTCTGTTCGTATTGCCAAGCTATGGTTATGCAATTCAAAGCATCGATATGATATTTTTTGGCTAATCGGTCGTAGATTGATTTCATTTCGATAAAATAGTCCCAGTAGTTTTCTAACGCGCTCCTCACACTTTTAATCGCCTTTTGTAATTTATCATTCGCAATAGTCTCCATTAACTCCAAAGCACATGCTATTTCTCCTTTGACAATTGATAATTCCTTGGCTACTCCCGTATGAAGATCAAAGGGATCAAACGCTCTCTTAAAACAAATCCACAGGTAATGAAAGACATCATAGATGAAAACCAACTCTTCATATTTTTCTTCCGCTTTTTCATATTCTTCAAATCTCCTCACAAAGACTCTGTCAGATCTAGCATTATCAGCCAACTTGTCCTTTCTATCCATATCCACCAAAGCTGCATAGGCTAACCTTTCAAAATATGAATCAAACCAGGAAAGCTCTCGAAGTATATGGAAAAGGTCGGGATGATGGGTATAACCGATTAGTGTGCACCCATTTTTTAATCCAGAACCATTATCCCCAACGATACACTCAGTTTCAATACCAGCTTTCTGCAATTGTTTCCAATGTGTATACCAATCCTCACCTGTACGTGTGTCCAACAATTCAATTTTGAGAATCATTAAGCTGCGAGCATCAATAGTGATTAAAATAGGTCTTGAGCCGGCGAATATTTCATCTGAAACAAGAAATCTAATTATGGTATCCGATTCAAATGTTTCTTCACGAGTTTCTAAGGCTATTTCTTTTAATCTCTGAGAGATATATCCTGTAGAATCATATCGCAAGCCTAATATTTGCAGAATTGAAGAAATATCTTCTAGTGAAGATTTGCCCTGTAACCTGAGAGCCAGAATATGACGATCAATACGTTTTTTTTCTTGCTCGATATTATTGACCGTGTTAGATCCTACACATGAGAAAATATCTTCAAGGCTCCAGATCAATCTGTATATAAATAATCTGGACACGTTCCAGTGCTCGGATAGGTCTGTAATTGCTCCATAACAGCCTATGAGAAGATAGGCAGTTATAGCCATTCCTAATCGCTGTGTAGAATCGATCTCTTTTATCCTATAGTATTTCAATACATCCCCTCCCAGAAACTTTGAGAATATTTCAAAATTCTATTATCGTTTTTAAATGAGGGGATGTCTATAGATAGTTATAAATCGTATTCATTGGGATAAAGATGGTTTGGGGAATTATTATGTTATATTCGGGGTATCATCAGCGTTAGTTATAGTAGACTGTTACAAGCTCTATGAAACATGCCCAAGTTTCCAAACTTTATTCAACTTTGAAAACCACCTGCTTTGCAGGTGGTGATGTCTAAATGGCTATGCCACAGGATGTATTACAGGACTGTCGTGTGACAAAAACTACGGAAAAAGTGTTCAGAATGTATTCTGGATTGAATGGACAAGCGA
This sequence comes from uncultured Desulfobacterales bacterium, assembly GCA_964594355.1. Classification (GTDB taxonomy): domain Bacteria; phylum Desulfobacterota; class Desulfobacteria; order Desulfobacterales; family JAUVVS01; genus JAUVVS01. Next base: position 1,112 of record CAZQOH010000289.1, on the reverse strand, counting down.
CCGCTGAAGTAGTGGAGAGAGCGTAAAGATAATGGGGAATAGAAAATGGTGTGCAGAATATCGAGATTCGAAGTCCTTTGAGATATTCGGAAGTGATGGAACGAAGAGAGTAGGTTGAACCACAGGAGTTCAGCCCCTTACAGGGGCACTTCAAATCCACCTGCTCTGCAGGTGGATTCTTTACTGGTTTTTTCAGGCCTGAACCTTCAAAAAATAGGCAAGGTGCCGAGTCCAAGATTATTTTCGGCACTTTTCAAGTTGGATAATATAGGAGAAGTTTGTTTCCCAAACGCACGGTTATGTAAAATCTGGCACTTCGTTGCAGCTATGCTACCTTTACCCCGTCTAGGGATTCCGGTTAGATATTGATATGGTTTCCAACATGCTACACGGACCGGTAACGACTTTCATTGTTGCTGAGTTAGAACCAATAAGTAATCCGTGCGTAAAATCTACTGATCCAGCTGACGGAGAAAATAACGTACCAATAACTGATTCTGTTACAGCAACGTTTTGTGAGGAAATAGACTCTAGCACTATCGATGAAACGACATTTCTATTACAGGATTCAAGCGGTGAGTTTGTTCCGGGAACCGTTGAATATGACCCGGATACTAAAACAGCAACTCTTGATCCATCGGAAGATCTGGCTTACGAGGAGACATACACAGCAACCATAACCACGGAAGTAGAAAACATAGACGGGAATACTCTGGAAGAATCCTATATTTGGAGTTTTACAACAAAAGATGTTCCAAAAGATATACAGGGGCCTTACATCGTGTGGCATAGTCCCTGGGGAATAGTTCGGAAGTCTGTAAACGAGATACTCGTTAGATTCAACGAAGTGATCAGCGAAGACACTTTCACTCCTGATGACGTAACCATCAATATGGACATAAAGATACCTATAGTTGTATTAGGCGTTAGACCGGATGGTACAAATACCTACCGCATAACATTTGACACAACCGAACTGATTTTACCGCAACCTGATGACCAAAACATACACAAAGTTCACGTAATCGTGGGGCCGCATATTGAAGACCTGGCAGGTAACGAAATGGATCAGAACAAGGATGGGATAAAGGGCGACCCATCAAAAGACACAT
>CAZQOH010000288.1:0-3652 GCA_964594355.1 uncultured Desulfobacterales bacterium | reverse complement strand
CAAAATACTCAATGTATTCCTGTGGTTAAAATTTTCGCCTTCCTTGAACTTGAATCCCGCTATAGCGGGAAGCATTTTTCAAAGGTCTCTAGTCCTCCAAAGATGCGATAAAGGGATCACCCATTGAACAGGCAATAAGGGAATATTGAGTAGTGGGGCTTAAAAAGCAACTATGCCGAATCCATTAGCATTTATTTTCGTCAAGTACCTTACGAATAGTCTTGGCAAACTCGCTCCATACAATCGGCTTCATTAAGTATGCTTTAATGCCAAAGGAATTTACTTTTTCTTCTGAGACCAATTCGCTATACCCAGTGCAAAGGATAATTGGAATATTAGGTCTAATGCTCATAATCCCCTTTGCCAAGTTTAGCCCAGTCATATGCGGCATAGTTTGATCTGTAATTATCAGGTCGTACTTTTCAGGTTGTGCTTTAAAGGAGCTGAGGGCTTCAATTGGACTTTGGCAAACACTAACTTTATAATCCAGGCGCTTTAGAATTTGTTTTACCATGTCAAGAACTGCTTTCTCATCATCAATAAAAAGAATTCACTCATTTCCTGTGGGAAGTGTTTCAAAGGCCTCAGTTTCTGGATCATCTTCAGCTTTATGTTTGTCAAAAACTGGAAAAAATACGTGGAATACAGCGCCATGCCCTGGATTGCTTTCCACCGTTATTGTTCCACCATGATTCTTGACTATTCCAAGGCTCAAAGACAACCCCACTCCAGTACCCTCCCCACTTCCTTTTGTTGTAAAATATGGGTAAAATATCCTTTCAATATTTTCAGGCTTTATACCGTGGCCAGTATCACGTACGCTCAGTGTAACGTATTTCCCGGGAGTTAAATTGTCATTAAGCACAGCCTCTTTCTCATCGATTACTATGTCTATCAAACTTACTTCCAAAACCCCCCCTATTTCTTGCATAGCATGGGCTGCATTAGTATAAATGTTCAAAAGCAATTGATTTATTTGCGTAAGATCAGCCAAAATAAAATTTGATTCGGCAGAAATAATTTAACGAATTTCTATGGTTGTAGGAATTGTTGAGCGCAACAACTTGAGAGATTCCTTGATAATAGAGCTCAGCTTTAATGGTTCTCGCACATGTTCTTTTGGGCTGCTGAAACTAGCAATCTGTTCCACCAGATCTGTTGCTCTTTTACAGGCATCATCCACTTGTTTCAAATTATAATGCACTGGATTACCCCCTGGAATATTAGCTAATGCTATTTCAATATTACCATTTATAATCCAAAGTATGTTGTTGAAGTCATGGGCAATCCCTCCGGCCAAGATGCCAATCGCCTCCATTTTTTGGGGCCGCAGGAGTTGGGATTCCATTTTCTTTTTTTCAGTAATGTCTTCCACAACTTCTATAAATCCTGACACAACACTATCCTGTTGGAAAATTGGAAAAGCCTGAATCCTAACATTAAAACGGGTACCATCATCTCCAACATCTTCAATTTCCACTTCTGCAGGCTGACCAGTATTCATTGCTCGAGTCCCTGGACAATGAGGACAAACCACCTCCCGCTTTTCGAATTCCTTAAAACATTTTTTACCGATAGACTCGCTAACAGATTTTCTAAATAATAAACCCTGGCCAGTATTCGTCATTACAATATTATAATCGGAATCTATCATTGTAACACCAAAGTTAATATTTTCGACAAGAGATCGATAGCGTTCTTCGCTCTCCCGCAGCGACTCTTTCGCTAGTTGGTGCGACTCAGCTTCATTCTCTAACTCCTTAACCCTCTCTTCCAATTCTTCATAGGTTAGTTTCTTGGACATTAGAAAATCCTCCGATTAATCGGGATAGACGATAAAAAAAGCACAATTTATATAGCGTCTCTTAATTTCTTGCCAGGTCTGAATTTTACAACATTTCTTCCTCTAATCTTAATTACCTCGCCTGTCTTTGGATTACGCCCTTTCCGTGTTTTACGATAGACATTTTGAAAGGTAGCAAACCCCATCAGAGTAACCTTGGACTTTCTTTTCTTTAATCCCTTTGTAACACCATCCATAAATGAGTTAAGAGCTTTTCCTGCCGCAGCTTTTGAAATTTGCGCATCCTTTGCCATTTTTTCCACTAATTTTGATTTTGTCATCTATTCCTCCTTTCTTTTAAATTAAGTTTCATCACTGTTTTAGTGTGGTTACAGTATTAGCAGATATGAATGCAGGGTGTCAAACTCTGAAATGAAAGAAAATTTTAAGGCATGTTTGAGAGAGGGAATTGTTCTGAATCTCACGAACCGCCTGCCATAGCTTAAAGAAGTCCTGTTAGCGACCATGTAATTTATTGAACAGCCCTGTTGAGTCAGTTTCATATGGAGTAGAGGCATAGCCCGCATTTTTCAAAAGTCTCATCCATTTAAATTGACACTAAAAGATCAACTCTCTATAGTTACTCGATAGAAAAGGGAATTTTTATAATTTACCCAATTTAAGCTTTCTTTTCGTATATAAGATCAATAAAAAGGAGAATAAAATGAATGCAGATAACATAAGACGCATAACTGTTATTGGCGCAGGAAGGATGGGACATGGTATTGGCCAGGAGTTCGCTCTAGCCGGTTATGAGGTTTATTTCTTTGGGCGCTCGGAAGAGAGGCTTCAACAAGCCAAGGATAGAGTGGAGCGCAACCTTCGGGAACTAGCAGAGTTGGGTATTGTTTCAAGCGGTGAGATCCAGTCTTCGATAGATAGAATTGAAACCACCACAGTGTTTGAAAAGTCAGTGATAGAGGCTGATTTAGTTATTGAAGCGGTCACAGAAGATTTAAAAGTCAAACAGCAATTATTTAAAAATTTAGACCGCGTGTGCCCTGAACGCACCATTCTGGCCAGTAATACATCCAGCCTTCTGCCCAACATGTTGGCTTCGGTGACAGCCCGGCCGGATCGGGTACTGGTGGCTCATTATTTCAATCCACCCTATCTAATGCCGTTGGTGGAGATTGTACGCAGTGAATTTACTTCAGATGATACTGTAAATACTGTCTATGAGCTAATGAAAAAAGTGGGAAAGAGCCCCATCATCGTTCAGAAGGAAGCACTGGGGTTTATTGCCAACAGGCTTCAGATGGTATTATGGCGAGAAGCCTTCAATATCGTTCAAAGAGGGATAGCTAGTCCCCAGGACGTGGATATTGCAGTCAAGAACAGCTTTGGTCGTCGTTTGGGAGTTGTCGGCCCGTTCGAACTGTATGAATATATTGACGGCTGGGATCAGATTCTGCAAATCGAAAAATATATGCTTCCTGACATGGACAGCTCCAATGAATCTTATCCACTGCTTTTTGAGATGGTTGAAAAAGGAGAGTTGGGAGAGAAGACCGGAAAAGGCTTCTATGAGTGGACTCCCCAGTTCACAGAAACATGGAGGAAAAAGATAGAAAAAAATCTGATCAGGTTCTTGCTTGAAGGTAAAGAATAAGAATTAACTGCCATTGGACGAAGATGACTTGACAATAGTCAAAAATAAGGAATTGAAAAAAACTGAAAATTTATTGATTTTGCTTAGAAATCTGCTATAAAGATTCTTAACCGACAAGTATACCGGTTGTCATAAATATGTTTCGATTGACCAGCGTCTGAACTTCCGAGCTCATCGTGGGTACAATTTGAAGCGTT
>CAZQOH010000287.1:0-3653 GCA_964594355.1 uncultured Desulfobacterales bacterium | reverse complement strand
AATCAATTTGGGGACATTTGATTAAGCGTTCTTGGCGAAACGGAGCGCAAAAATTGAAGCTGTTTTATCACCGATGAAGGAATCCAGGGATTTTTAGTTTCGGAGCGGACCTGATGGATGAATAAGTTAGATGAACAAGATTAAAGGAGACGCAAAATGGATACAAGCAAAATGAGGCTCCTGTCTAAAATGACTTCGGGAAGTTCCTATGAACTGCTTGAAGCCGTCCGCGAACTGGGAAGAGTCACAACAATTCTCCGTGATTCTTTGGAAAGCCTATTTTTGCGTGAACAAATCGTTGAAATTGTAGAAGAATTGTATGACATTGGGAGTGTAGAAGAAGTTTATGAGATATATGGAGGTTATGTAAATCGGAACTTTGGCTTGGTTGTTCAGAAGGACGGGAAGACGGAAAATTATTTCTTAAGAAAATATAAAAAGGGTATAGGTGAAGATGAAATCAGATTTGAACATTTGATGATAAATCATTTAATCGCCAACGGCTTTACCATCGGTGCAGGTGTGATTCCCAACAAAGAAGGAACCACCTATGTAAACCCGTCCAGCAGCACCAGTATGTTTGCCGTTTATGAATTTTTAAAAGGAGAGGATAAATATACATGGGACAACCCCGACCTGAATGACGAAGAATATGTCAATTCTGCAGAAGTGCTCGCAATCTTTCATAATGCCGTAAGAGATTTTAATCCAAAGGGGCTTGCAAGGCATGAAGCGAAAATTCTGGATTTTGTACCTACTCTACCGGCAACGTTCAAAAAGTATGCAAAAGAAGACCGCAATACCAAATTCCACAAATACTATTTAGAAAATATTGATAACATCATTGAAGTAATCCAAAAGAACAATATTGATGAAGAGGACGTGAAAAAAATGCCCTTAAATGCGGTGCACTGTGATTTCCATCCTGGAAACCTAAAGTATGAGAACAACAAAGTTGTGGGCATTTTTGATTTTGATTGGTCCAAGATTGATCTTAGACTGTTTGAAATTTGTCTTTCCCTTTTATACTTTTGCAGTTACTGGGATCCTGAACATGATGGTGAATTGCGTCTTGATAAATGCGCTATTTTTTTAAAAAGCTACCAGGATACATTAAAAAAACTTGACGGTCTTAAGCCGCTAAATGATGTCGAATTTAAAAACTTACCAAAAATGATGGCTTTAACAAATATTTATTTGATCAACTGGGAGGCTACCGACTATTACGCCAAATTGGATTTGAACGATTATGAATATCTTGCTTATCTCAAGCATAATGTCAGGCTCATACAATGGATTGAAGAGCATAAAGATGAAATCGGAAAGCTGAAAATGGTCTCGTAAAAAGTCAGAAAAACAACCTTTTTACAGACATCGTCAAATAGTTGAGTGGTTAAATGGTTGAGTAGGAAAAGAATTATAATTAAATCAATGTGTTAATATTTACAAACTGTTGTATGTCCAATTTTTTTTTGCAAAACGGCTATTATTTTTATCATTACAACTACTTAACTACTCAACTACTCAACGACTTAACGAGATCTGTTTTAAGAGAGTGTTTTGTATTTAAAAATCCTCTTTAATTCTTCAATATCCTCAATAATATAATCCGCACCCGCACGATCGAGTTCTTTTTTTAGATTATCCTTTTCAGGCGATGATTTGAGAATACCCACCCCGATAAATCCTGCTTTAGAACGTGAGGCGGCAACCATATCATCGGGCATATCACCCACATAATAGAGTTTTGAGACTTCAATGCTATTTGTTTCTACGATGGCGTCAAGCATGAAAGGATTCGGCTTGCTAAGAGAAACTTTGTTACCTTTCTCATTGAGTATTCTTTTTTCCTCCATTAGACAATCGTCAAGGGTATAAATAATGGAGAAAAAATCTTTCAGTTCAAAAAAATCCAAAGGGTAATATGCTTCAGCTTTCGGTCGTCCTGTTGCAATGGCCAGAATATTATCTTTTGAAAAACTCGATAGAACAGATTTGTCAATTAGAAGTTTTTCTCTGTTTATGTAACCCTCATTGTGATACATTTTTGCCGGAATACCATAAGTGGATTCAAACAAACCCTTTCCAAGATATATCTCCTGAAAAATCTGTTTGATAATATTTCCGCTCCCAACATCACCTCTATAAAGGCTTGTTATAAATTCATCCTTTAATTTTCCTTTATTCTTCAACATTGTTGACAATGGTCTGTTTGTAGATATTAAAAATTGAGTTAGTGCTTTTACATCGCAATGGGTAATCGTTTTCTGATACCTTTGCCAGGTGTCTCTGTCGTCACTAATCTTTGATTTTGATACCAGAGAGAATAAAAGACAAATAACCAGAAAGCTTAAATCCCAGTCATTATTTAACCCACCGCTCTGTTTTACACTTGCAAGATCCGATAAAGAGAAAAGCGGGTCCGGTAAATTTTTCCATGGCTGTGCCCCTTTGAAAAATAGTTTGGCCGTCTCCCTTACCGTATCACGATATGATCTTGACACATCGATAATAACACCGTCCATATCAAAAACTATTAATCGCGGAAGTTTCATCTTTTCACTCTTAAATAGGACACAGATTTTCACAGATTAACACAGATAATTCAACTCCCAATTCCAATTTTGATCTGCCCGCTCGTGCCTTACAATGGCAGGCGGGGCAAATCAAACCAAATTCTATCCTGATTATCCATGTTCATCTGTGTCCAATTATTATTTAAAACTTTTCTCTATTAGCTTCTTATTTTGCAACCGAAATCAAGAATGCTCCAACAAATATCACCATTGCACAAGTTAATCTTATCGTCATATGTTTTTCTTTTAACAGATGAGTTCCCATAAACACGGCAAAAACGATGCTTAGCTGGCGTAGCCCGACAATATAGCTTACCCTTTCAATGGAAAAGGCTACAAGAATCAATGAATAACCTAATATTGCTAAAAATCCATTTAAGATAATTATCCCTTTGTTTGAAGTCCATTCCCTTTTCACATCCTCCCGTTTTTTAATGTATGCAATATATGGTGTGTATAACAACATAGCAAAAAAGATATGATAAAATATAAATAGTAATGGATGAATAAGGCTAACAGCCACTTTATCTACGATGGAATAAAGGGAAACCGACAATAAGGTCAAAAAAGCATATTGAGTTGTCCGGTCGTGTATTATCGACTTGATGGGCTTGGAGAGTTCAGACGGCGTTATGCTTTTCATATTTATGATGTAAACACCAACGGCTACAAGTAATATACCGATAATGCCCTGAGGTGACACCTCTTCATTAAGGAAGAGAACAGCTAAGAGCAAAACAAGAGCAGGTGAAGAACGCATTATCGGATAAACATGGGAAAGGTCTCCTTTTTCATATGACTTTGAAAGAAATATCCAGTACAAAAAATGGATTGATCCTGAAACCAAACACCAATAGTAAACCGACAGTTCCTCAAATCCTTTTTGAAATAAAAAGTAGGAAAAAACCGGTAAACAAAACAGTATACTAAATACATTGTTCCACCAAACAAAAACCTGTTTATCGCCTGATCCTTTTGTAAAAAGATTTTTAAGTGCATGAAGTAATGCTGATATAACAACTAAGATTATGGCAATAGTATTCATTTTTATGATAGAACCTGAGTAACAATTGTAAC
>CAZQOH010000286.1:0-3654 GCA_964594355.1 uncultured Desulfobacterales bacterium | reverse complement strand
AAATACCTCTTCTAACATTTTTTGGCATTTTTCAAGGTCGGGACCCCAGAAGATACCGGATAGGTTTTGGAGCGCATCCAGAAGTGCCTGTTTTTGATCATCTGTAAATGGTGCAGGGAAAATCATATATCCCCATAAAGATATAAAATTGAATTGATTTTAAAGCGGTTTTGTTTTCAAACACCTGAAATGTTAACAGGAAATATTCTTTATAATACTTCCGGTTTGTTGCAAACACCACTTTCTATATTGATCAAAAAATAGCACATAAAGACCAGAAACAAAATATAAGATATCCCGGACCAGAAGCCGGCGGGCTGAAGAAGTATACCCGGTTTCACCAAAAGAAAAGCAACCGCAATCGAATTCCACCCCCCTTACAAGATTAATGGAAATCACGATGATAAAAATAAAAAGCATGATGAGTATAACCAGTGCGGCAGTCCGTGGATAGATGCCCAGTACCAAAAATAGACCTGTATAAAGCTCTAAAAAGGGTAATATTATTGCAATCAGATTGATGGTGAAATCCGGAAAGAGATAGTATCCATAGATGATTTTAGCAAAGTGCTCAGGTTCGATAATTTTATGATAACTGCTATAGATAAAGATTGCGCCTAAAAACCAGCGTATAGCCAGTTCGATCCAGCTGTTTTGAGTTAATTTTTGAATGATTGAATACAAGTGAAATTCCTTTAGTTAGTTGGGCTGGTTTGTCTGTTTATTATTTAGTGGAATATCGGCTAAACCACGTGGACAACGAGCCGGTCGGCTTGACAGTTTCTACCGGGTACCCTTCCCTTTCCCATGCAGGATAGCCGTCAATATAAATGCTTATATTTGCAAACCCTTCTTCAAATAGAAATTGTGCCAGCTCGTGGCTGTCATCACACTCCCTGCCGGAACAATAGGTAACAACATATGTGGTGATCGGATAGTCTCTTTTAAATTGAGCAATTCGATCTTCAAATTGATTAAGAGGCAGGGATACGGCCCCTTTAATGTGACCATCTATAAAATCTTCATATGCCCGTGCATCTACAAAAACAGCATGCTTATTGTCAAAAATTTCTTTGGCCACCCGTACATCTTGAATTTCAAGCTCATGATCCACCACTTTGTCTTTGGCTTTAGCGGTGATCACACCCAGGCTCGTGTCCCACTCTCCAATGAGAGCAATACCCTTAGGGGAGAAAAAGTTGACTGCAAATGCAGTAACAACAGCAAATATCAAAATGATTATAAGTTCTTTTGTAATATCTTTATAAGGCATAATGTTTATTTTGCCCTGAAAAACCTGGTCCTTTGGGCCAGGTCAGAGGCCTATGGCTCTGCCGAAATAAATTGATACAAAATTAGAAGCACGAAATCCGAAATACGAAACAAACTCTAATGACCAAAATTCTAATGTTCAAAATAAATTCACCGTTATGAAATGAATATTTTCTTGATTGTTTTGAGCATTTGAGCATTCGAATTTAAGATTTGTTTCGGATTTCGATATTCGAATTTCGGATTTAACCCGTTCAACAGTAAAACATCCCCTTCCAGGGGTAACCCAAAGCCTGGTTCTCTGGGCCAGGATATTTACTTTTTAAATTATCCGATAAATACGATTATCTTGGCCGGATGCTCCTCCATCTTTTTACGATTATTTTTTATGTATATCATGATCCTTATTCAATAGTCAGCATATTTTTATTATCCAAATATCAAATTAATTAAGCCTTAACCTATTTCAAGTTCTCTGTAGCGGTATATCCCACTTTTTCATATATTTCCATATGGCGGTTCTGCTCAAACCCACACGTCGGCCGGCTTCGGCTTTATTCCAGTCGCACTCATCAAGAAGTTCAAGCAGGGTTTCCCGGGAAAGTTTTGTTTTTGAGATAGAAGGTTTTTGGAATTCAGCAGCTTTTTCAAGGGAAACCGGCCGATATTCCATTTGCCGTATTTCAACAGGCATGTCGAAAATATCAATCTTATTACCGGTACAAAGTACGAACGCATGTTCGACGGCATTTTCAAGTTCACGCACATTGCCGGGCCATGTATAATCCATTAGGATTCGCATTGCAGACTGTGAAATACCTCGAATTTGCTTGCCGGTTTTTTGATTTTGTATATGGATGAAGTGGTCTGCCAAAAGTGGGATATCTTCCTTACGATCTCGTAGTGAAGGAACAATAATTGGGAACACCTTTAGACGATAATATAGATCCTCGCGAAAACGTCCCTGTCGCACAAGATTGAATAAATCATGGTTTGTAGCGGTAATGATCCGGATATCGATTTTACGTTTTACTGATTCGCCAACACGTTCTATTTCTCGTTCTTGCAAAACACGTAAAAGCTTTACTTGAATGAAGGAGCTGATTTCGCCAATTTCATCTAAAAAAATTGTACCACCTCCAGCCTCTTCAAAACGTCCGGTGCGATCGCGAAGCGCTCCGGTAAAAGCACCTTTAACGTGGCCAAAAAGTTCACTTTCCAGCAAAGATTCTGAAAGCGCACTGCAGCTGACTGTTAAAAGAGGCATATCGGAACGGTGGCTGTTGTAATGAATGGCTCCGGCAACAAGCTCTTTGCCTGTACCGCTCTCACCCTGAATCAGGATGGTTGCGTCGCTTGCCGCAGCCGATTTTATGGCTGAAAATACCTGCTGCATTGAATGGCTCTTGCCAACTATATTGCCAAACCTGTGCATTTCACCCAGACGGCGCACAGCTTCTTCCGCCTTAAGCTTGGTATTTTTCAGTTCGGTCAGATCGGTAACGGTTTCAACAACACCAAGAACAGAATCCTTTTCATCCTTGACAAGTCTTGCACTTTTTAACACAGGCACGTCAAAACCGTCCTTGTGGCGCAGTGAACATTCTTTTGCGTTGACTGCTCCACGTTTGAAAATTCCACACTCTTTAAAACCGGAAGGACAGCTTTTGATAAAGCAACGGCTAAAATTAAGCAGCATGCAATTTTTACCCATTACCTCTTCAGGTCTGTAGCCCGTGATACTCTCCATTGATTTATTCCACGAAGTTATTTCACCTTCGGCATTAAGGGTAAAAACACCATCAGCCATCGAGTCTAAAAGTAATGTTGCAAAGCGAGGTTCTAATATTTCCTGTGTTTTATTTTTCATTGGAATATTTCCTAACATTTCAGTAATTATTTGAAGGGTCGGGGAGTTTTTTTCTCCCGGCATTTCCAGGCCAAGATTTTCTAAGTATTTAGTAGCGGAGGATACTTGCCCCTTCCGCATTCCACCTTCGGTGGCTGCGGTCTCCCCCACAGCTAAATCCAAGAAAATCAATGGCCTTACAATGATGTGTAAAAAACTCCCCGGCCCTTCAATTATTTAGCTGTGCACAAAAAATAAAAATGTTTTGCAGCGGTTCTTTAGTGTAGGTGGCAAGGTGATTGAGTAGTTTTATGTTTTAAAAAAGCGTTATGGTAACGTTACATAACGTTACTTCTGATAATAAGTAACGGTATACTTAGTTGTCAATATGTTTATTTATTTTTTTATGTTTTTGTTTATATCCATTATTGCCTGTGATTATCAATGGTTGTCAGCGCTGCTAAATTTTTTATACCAAAATAAATTTTACTGCAGCATTTGGCATGATTATTGATAAACAAATACATCAATTG
>CAZQOH010000285.1:0-3656 GCA_964594355.1 uncultured Desulfobacterales bacterium | reverse complement strand
ATTTTCAATTTTCATCAGTTTCTCCACAGAACCAAACTCGCTGCTGTCATCACATAGCCCCCAGAACAAATAAATGAAAGGTAAAGTACATTTAAATAATTTCACAATTGATAAGGAGAACTGAAAATGAAAGTTGCACAATTTACAAAATCTTTGGCAGTGGCATTGTCAGAGGAGGTCTATCGGAAAATTAAAAAGATCACTGATGAGGAAAGGATCTCAATGGCTGAGTGGGTTAGAAGGATTATCGATGAATCCTTAATAAGTCTTGGCGGATCGGAGGAATAAGCTATGAACCATAATCCTATTATAAATGATAAAGAAAAATTTATAAACACGGTAGAAAAGTTTCTGGATTGTATTTTTAGCTCTACGATAAATGCTAATCTTGGAGATATTGAAATCAGAACATTTCCAAAAGGACGATCACCAGAACAGTATTTTTGTCAAACCATAAAAGAAGCATCTAAAGTATCTTATAAGCTGTGCAGTTCCGGTATCGATGTTTATTTTGGCGTTAATCCAAGAACTGGAAAAAGGGGTAAGAAAGAAAATGTTCATTATGTAACTGCGTTTCATGCGGAAATCGATTTTGGATCTGATGGTCATAAAAAGAAACCAGACTATAAAGATTATGACGAAGCAATTAAAGCGATAACAAAGTTTCAACCTCAGCCTACTCTTACAAATCTTAGTGGTGGCGGTCTTCATTGTTATTGGGTGTTGAACAGTCCAGTTAAGGTGAAGGATATCGGAATAGATAAACTTGAGAGTATCAATAAATATTTTATCAAGCATCTGGGTGGTGACAAGGGAACACATAACCTTGACAGGGTTTTGAGAATTCCGGGAACGTATAATTTTAAGCTTCCAGATAATCCAAGGAAAGTACGAGTCTTTGATAAAGATGGTCCTTTATATGATTTTGAAAATTTCAAGCAGTTTGTAAAAGTTGATGAGTCAAAGGAAAAGATAGCGGTTAAAGATAAAAAGTTAAAAGTCATTAAAAAATCGAAGTTATCTTCGTTTGTGGTTGATAAAGATATTGACAATCTTAAGGTTTCAGATCGAATAAAAGACCTGATTGTTAATGGAAATGACGGGACATATTTATCGAGAAGTGAAGCTGATCAAGCGGTAGTTACAGCACTTGTACATAAAGGAATTAGTGATTCCGATATAAAAATGATATTTAAATCTTACTCTAATGGGATTGGAGAAAAATACAAACAGCATAAATCACCGGATGAATATTTAAGACACAGCATTTCTAACGCAAAGAAGATGTCGAATCTTACTCCGGAAGAGATGATAGATCCTCTGTTTATATCCGGCTCAATCAGCAAAGATAAGAACAGTAGGTATCAACTGAACATTGTTCCATTCGAGGAATATATCGTTAAAAAATACAGATTAAAATATTTGGAAAAGGAAAAAGCTTTTTTTAAATACAGCGGTAAATGTTACGAGCAGTGCAGTGATGACTATCTTAACTATCTTTGTCAAAAAGAACTGGGAAAATACAGAAAACTTTTTACAAAGTCAGTGATGTATAACTTCATACATTTTTGTATTGCTGATGATCTGGTCGATAGTGATAAGGCTCGTAATGACCAGGTGAAATATCTGACTCTTCAAAATGGACTTTTCGATTTGATTGAAGAAACTTTAATAGAGCATACACCGGAGATCTTTACAACGAATCTATTACCATACGATTATGATCCATCAGCTCAATGTCCACTGTGGCTAAAATACTTAGATGATGTGTTCCTGGGGGATCAAGATAAGATTACTTTCGCTCAAGAATCCATCGGATATGCATTTTTAAAAGAGATTCCCAAACCTGCTTTATACTTTTTGATCGGAAGTGGAAGCAACGGAAAATCAGTATTTGTAAATACCATCTCGAATTTATTTGGAGAAGAAAATGTATCCACCATTAGTTTAAACCAGCTAACCAACGAATATTACACTCTGGGACTCTTTGGAAAGATGGTAAATATATCAAGTGAAACGCCCCATAAAAAACAGATCAATACCGACATGGTAAAAGCAGCAGTAGCAGGAGATTGGATCTCGGGAAGAAACCCTTATAAAGAGCCAACAAAATTTAAGCCCTATGCAAAGCATTTTTTGTCGATGAACCAGATACCTAAAATTGATGATACATCTCATGGGTGGTGGAGACGGATATATATACTGGAGTTTCTAAAGACTTTTTCTGAAGATGAAATGGATGTGCATCTTACCGATAAATTAAAAGATGAACTCTCGGGGATATTTAATTGGGCACTTTATGGTTATAAAAGATTACGAGAAAATAAGTTCATATTCAGCAAAGGGATATCGATACAAAAATCAAAGCAAAACTATAAGAATGAGAGCAACAATGTTTTTGCTTTTGTGTCCCAATATCTAAAGAAAACCGATGAGGATAAAAGAGTCAAACTAAAGGGTGCTTACGATTTATATAGATCTTATTGTGATTCTGAAGGTGAAAAGGATCCTTTACGAAAAGCTGAATTTAAAAAGACCCTGGAGTCATCTGGATATACGGTAACGAATTCAAAGAAAGATGGTAACAGTGTTTGCATATTCGGGGTTAAGTTCATAAATCCAGTCGAATAAAAATGTTTTACGGAAAAAGGGTATCTTTTCTTTAGATCTAAAAAGGGAATTATTGGGGTTATAATTTGAGAGAGAAATTTTGTTATAAATATTTGGATAGTTTCTTTTCTTTTCTCAAAAAAGATCGGGGATCTATTAATATCCTTACTCTGAGATTAATATTGGATTAATAAAATTTTAGCTAATTAATCTCAGTAAACCCACTAATGCGTAAGGAGTAACAGTAAAAAATTAAAAATTAATGAAAAAAAGAACAACTTTACTTTTGAGAGGGATTTATATTTATAAATATAAATATTGATTAGGGGTATATTTGAGAAAGTTGTACGAAATTTGATTAATCCATTAATTTTTGGGATAACCAGTGAGTATATTTATAATTATTAGATTAATTTCGGGTTTAAAATTTTAATCTCATTTTAATCTCACTTCGTAAAGAACTAAAAAATCTACTTTGTAAGGTAAATTTCTCCACTTAACTTTTTTCAATCTTCAAGTAATTGTCCCCAGACTTACACCGGATAATTCTGATGTAGGATTAATAGCACCCCTGAGTAATTTTGAGAAAAGAGAAAACAATATCAATTATCCTTTTTTAAATCTCCAAGTGGATCTTAAACTTAAAATAGCTTTAATAACATAATGGTGAAGGGAGGATCTCCATCAACAACTTTTGTCCGCATGTCAGGGTTTCGACATCATTATTTTTTCTGGATGTGTTAAGGTGTAAAGATCTAAGAAGGGATTTTATATTTAAATTAGGGGTGGGTCAAAATTACGTTGTCGTTTCGAATCACGGGAATGGATGGATTAATTCGAATGCATGGTTGGAATGACTCAAAATACCCGGAGAATCTAAAATTTCTTGGCCAATTTGTGACTTTAATTCCAATATGGACTAATTGAGATTAGAAGTTGATCTTTAATCCTATGAAATGTGTTACATCAAAGACTTCATTACTGTTTAACGTATGTATCGGTTCAAAGGAAAGTGGACAGATTTAAGGTATATTAAAGAGACGGTT